>DGQO01000169.1:1463-4308 GCA_002400445.1 Chitinophagaceae bacterium UBA4412 | reverse complement strand
AATGAGCAGGATTACCACGGCGAAGGCAATACCAAGGTCTCGGAACACCTCATAGGTGATCTGCCACTCGCCATCCCATTTCACGGTGTAGTTATCTTCAAAGCCCGGTTGTTTGGTATATTCTTCTGTGAGGGTATAACCATTGGGTACTTTAATATTTTTAAAACTATCAGAAACATTGGCAATTGCATAAGAAGGACTTTCTAATTTGCCGGCCATATCTGCCAGTACATACACCACTTCTTTTTGATTTTTGCGATAGATACTTTTTTGTTTCACCGTTTTTGTTACGGTTACCAGGTCTCGCAAGGCCACCATATTGCCTTGCATACCGGCCACTTGCACATCCAGCACATCTTCAATGGAGGTCTTGGCATCATCTGCCAACTGCAGGCGAATGGGTGTTTGCGTAAAAGCTGCCGGTTGGTAAGCATTGCCTGCATGCATGCCCGACAGTGCTGCATTTACCGTAGCAGCCACCTGCGCTGTAACTACGCCATAGCGCATTGCTTTTTCTTTATCTACTTCCAGCTTATACTCCGGCTGGTCTGCTTCCACCATCCAATCTACATCCACTACATCTGCTGTTTTTGCAAAAAGATTTTTTACTTCTGCAGCAATGCGTACCTGCTCATTATAGTCTGGGCCGTACACTTCTGCCACCAATGTGCTAAGCACGGGTGGTCCGGGCGGCACTTCCACAATCTTTACATTCGCATTATATTTTTTACCGATTTCCTGCACCGGTATGCGTAGTGCTTTTGCAATGTCGTGGCTCTGCAGGCTGCGGTGCTCTTTATCCACGAGGTTTACCTGGATGTCTGCTACATTATCGCCACGGCGAAGATCATAGTGGCGCACCAGCCCGTTAAAACTAATGGGCGCTGCAGTGCCTGCATATACCTGGTAGTTTTCTATCATTGCCTCACGGGAAAGATAGGCCACGATGTCTTTTGCAACGACCTGCGTTTTCTCCAGCGTAGTGCCTTCCGGCATATCAATAATTACCTGCAGTTCATTTTTATTGTCGAAAGGCAACATTTTGAGCGCTACAGATTTTGTGTAAAACAAACCCAGCGAGCCGAGGAGTATAACAACAATGCTCAAGATAAAGGTCCAGCGCTTCCAGCGGCTTTCCAGCAAAGGATGGATAGCAGCCTTATAGATTTTATAGATGCGGCTATCTTCCAGCAGGGCAGGTTTCTCATCATGCACTATACCCCGTTTCTCTTTTTCCCGCAGGAAAATATAACCAAGGTATGGTGTGAGCGTAAGTGCAACAATCAAAGAAAGCATCATGGCAATGGATGCACCGATGGGCATAGGACTCATGTATGGGCCCATCATTCCAGACACAAAAGCCATGGGCAGTACTGCTGCCACCACCGTAAACGTGGCAAGAATAGTGGGATTACCCACTTCATTGATGGCATAAATAGCAGCTTGCAATGGCGGCAATTTTTTCATCTTAAAATGCCGGTGCATATTCTCTGCAATAATGATGGAATCATCTACCACAATACCCGTGATGAATACAAGCGCAAAAAGCGTAATCCTGTTGAGGGTATAATCCATGAAATAATAACTGAACAGTGTAAGTGCAAACGTAACCGGCACGGATAGAAACACCACCAGCCCGCCACGCCAGCCCATGGCCAGCATTACAAAGGCTGTAACCACAAGGATGGAAATAAACAAATGGAACAAGAGTTCGCTCACTTTATCAGAAGCGGTTTGGCCGTAGTTTCTTGTGACCGTTAGTTGTACTTCATCTGGTAATATTTCTTTTTTGAGATGGTCTAATTTCTTGATGATTTCTGAAGAAAGCTGCATAGCATCGGCACCTTTCTTTTTAGCTACACTGAGCGTTACCGCAGGATAAGTAGAGCGATGGGCATGCGCCAGGGCAGTATCTGCCTGTCCATAACCAAACATTACATATTGCGTGGCCGTGGCTGCGCCCTCTTCCACTTTAGCCACCTGGTGCAGGTAAACCGGTTGGCCGGCATTTACCCCTACTACAAGATTTGCCACATCGTCTGCCGTAGATAAAAAGTTACCTGTTTCTACAGCATAGGCGGTATCGTTTTTAAAAAGTGTTCCACCGGGTAGTTGAAGGTTGGCCCCTTGCAATTGTTTTTGCAGGGCAAGAAAATCTATTTTCTGTGCAGCCATCTGGTTTTTGTCCAGTATAATTTTCATCTCCTTGCTACGTCCGCCCAGGATATTTACATCTGATACATCAGGCACTTTTTTTATTTCGTTGGTAAGCGCCTGCCCTATTTGCTTTAATCTAAAATCATCATAAGTATCACTCCAGAGCGTAAGACCCAGCACAGGCACGTCATCTATCGCACGGGTTTTTATGAGGGGCAGGGTAATGCCCTGTGGCATTTTATCCATGTTCTTCATCAGCTCGGTATATAACTTCACCAGTGAGCGTTCTACATCTTCACCTACATAAAACTGAACGATGAGCATGGCCTGCCCATTCATTGATGTGGAATACACGTACTCTACACCTTTCACATTAGAAATAATTTTTTCTAAAGGCGCTACCAGCTTTGTTTCTACGTCTTTTGGCCCTGCGCCAGGATATCCAATAAACACATCAGCCATGGGCACCGTAATCTGCGGCTCTTCCTCCCTTGGAATAAGATAAGTGCTGTATGCACCAATCAGTAAAAAGCCAATCATCAGCAGTATCGTAAGCTTCGATTGCAAAAATGCTTTTGCAATATTTCCTGAGAGTCCGTTCTTCATTTATTCTTCTTTATGCTTGTACAAAATTGTGCTGTGCCAGCAGCCAGCAGTATCCCGGCTCTTGTGTTGTGCTGTCACTTAT
>DGQO01000169.1:0-1428 GCA_002400445.1 Chitinophagaceae bacterium UBA4412 | reverse complement strand
TTTTTCCTAACCTTATCCAGCGTAGCAGGGCTGTATTACTACTACTGATGGTGAACACACCCGTGAGTTGATCTTTGTAATAAATACTTGAAAGCGGCACAAGAATCGTGGCCGCACTATCCTTTGCCTGCTGTGGTTTTGCTTCGCCCTGCAGTTGCACGGTAGCGTACATGCCCGCATATAAACCTGCTCTCGCCTCTGCCGGCACACTTACTTTAATGATGTATTGCCCGCCAGTGAATTGTGAAGAAGGATTCACTTCCGTAATTTTTCCGTCAAATGTTTTTCCTGCAGAAGCTACATGCACTGTGGCAGTGGCGCCTGCTTTTACCTGGCCGATGCTGCTTTCCGGCACAGCGGCCTTCACCTGGTAATTCCCTGTTTGCTCAATGGTAAGAATGGGCATACCCGGGCTTGCCATGCTGCCGGCTTCGGCAAGTTTCTGCGTAACCGTTCCGCTAAAAGGCGCTACCAGCGTGCTATAGCCCAGCATTGCATTTACTTCGTTGCGCATTTGCTGTGCACCCTGAAGTTGTGCTTTAGTAGCCTGATACTGCAGCGTAACATTATCCAGTTCTTTAGCTGTTGCACTTTGTTGCTTATACAAAGCGGTGAAGCGATCATAATCTTTTTGCGCACTGGCTACAGAGGCACTGGCAGCCGCAATTTGTGCATCTACCTGCGCACGCTTTGCCAGTATATCCTGGTTGCTGATGCTGCCAAGTACTTGTCCTTTGCTCACTTTATCTCCTACATCCACTTTTAAGCTGGTGATATACCCCATGATCCGTGTACTGATGTTGGCTGTTTGAGAAGCTTCTATCTGCCCGCTGATGCTGAGTTGTTGTGCACCGCCGCCACTTGCCTTAGCTACATGCACCGCTATCGGCGTAGTAGCATCAGCCACTTGTCCTGCACGATCATTGCTACCGCAGGCACTAAAAATAAAAAGCGCCCCGCTTAAAAACAATGTGCTCTTCCTGGTGAAAATTTGATTCATATTCGTTCTATTTTATTGGGTTGATGTCTGTTTTGATGATGGTATTATTCTGCGCTGGCTTGCAAAAAGCCGAGATACGCAGCCGTAAGCCGCTGGTTAAATTTTGCCTGGGCCAGGCCAAATTTTTTCTCGGATAATTGGGTGCTGGCGGTAAGTACATCCGTAGTGTTTACCAGGCCCTGGTCAAAGCGATTGCGCAAAATGCTGAGTGCCTCTGTAGCTTGCTGCACGGCTTGCTCCTGCATAGAAACTTCATAAAAGGCATCGCCGAGTGATCTCTGCGTTTTGTTGATTTCCAACTGTGCCTGTTCCTTTTGTGCGCTTAGGTTCGCTTCCATTTTCTGCCGCTCCAGGGTTTGTGTTGCGATAGCATTTTTTACACTATTGCCTTTAAAAATATTCCAGGTGAGTTGAACTCCCGCCAGGTA
>DGQO01000251.1:34570-36383 GCA_002400445.1 Chitinophagaceae bacterium UBA4412 | reverse complement strand
TACCAAATTGATCATCCCATTCTTTTTCATAATTATGTTTCGTAGGTGCAACCATGTTCATCATGGTCATCATTTTTATTTCTTCACTGCCAGACTCGCCTTCCGGTACATTATACATAGCGGCCCGCACGTTTTGCGGCTTCAGCATTTCTGCACCCACTTTACTGCGAAGTGTAGTTGCATTCAGCACGGCCTTGTTGCTATTCTCCGTTGCAGCAGGTGCTGCTTCATCATCATAGGGAAGATTGCCAAAGTGAAAAGAAGTTTTCACGGCATTAAATCCATTCGCATCATCTGCTGCAGGTTTGCTACTAATGCGGCACACGAGCCAGAGCCATATTTGGCGATTGCTTTGTAACGCTTCTCCGCTCCGGACTGCAAATTGCCTTTTTAATAAATTAATATTGGCCACATAGGGATCGGGCAGGGTAGGGAGGTAGGCATAAAGCCCCAGGGTTAAAAACAGTTTTGCATAAATGGCCTTTTTCCAATTGGCATCAAATTCTGCCGCCAGCAGGCAGCCGTTCACTGGCGTGCTGTTAAACAGCGCATTTTCCAGGGCAATAGAAACAGCTTCAAAAGCGGGCAATTTCATACCCGGAACGGCTGTACTATTATCGAAGATGATATTATCATCATACAGCGCCAGGATTTTGTGGGCAGCACTGGAAGCCAGCATGATCACGCTGTTCTTTGTTTTTACAGGAAGCGCAGCGCCATCCACTTTTACCGGCCTGTCCGTCTGCACTTCAGCGTCGCAAACTGTGAGCAGGAGTTCATCGCCTTTGGCAGAAGTATTGTAAACGAAGGCCACATTTTTCAGAAATGTAAAGGCAGCTCTTGAACCATGAGGATTGAGTTCATCTTTCCATAATTCCATTTCCTGTGTGCTGCCCAGCGCATTGCTCTTAAGATCGGTAATGCCGATACGCCCTGGTTCTGCAATGAGAAGCGGTTGCGGGAGCAGCGTATCTGTTCCGGAAACACCCGTGCGTAATGCTGATAAACCTTTTTCCATGAGGAGTAAGATGGCTCCACTGCCATCTGCTTCCACCGTGGCATTTACGTCGATTACTGCAGTGGGAATACCCCACCATGTTTTGGTGATTTTTGTTTTACCTGAAAGTACCTGGAAAGGAGATTTACAGGACTGTACTTCAAAACCAGTATCACTGTTTGCCAGTGGTACAAGAATACGATTTGTTGTTCCGTCAAAAGTCATTGCCTGGTCGCCCTTCCATTCACTGCGGCCGGTTTGGCCATAAATAGTCCAGTCAATTGGATCTAGTGTAAATATTTTATGCGTTGCAGCAGTAAAGGAAAAGCTCCATGCTGAGGGCATATTGAGTTTAAGATTTCTGGCATCTTCTCCATGCGCATCTGCTGCAGTACTGGTATCTGCTGGTGGTTGTTCCATTTCTAAAGAAACCTGTAAGGTAGTACCAGCGGGCACCGTGAGCTTGCCAGATACCAGGGCGGGCATTTCGCCAAGACCTATTTTACCACTTTTTACCCGGATGCCGCAATAGCGGTTTTGAGGGGCGGAAGCACTTAATATTTTTGCATTGATCCACACACTGCCGGCNNAGCTTTGAAAAGAATGGCCGGCGTAGCAATACCCTGGAAATAAATAGCCACCAGCTTTTCTACTTTATAAAAATCGAACCAACGGCGCCGGCCATCGTTGCCAATGATTGGCCCAATGGTTTGGGTAACCCGGCCGCCTCCGGCCCAATCGGGCACACTGCCCACTACCTGCGAAGTGCGTATAGGCACTTCCCGAACAAACACTTTAAGATCATTGTTATAATTG
>DGQO01000251.1:16601-34545 GCA_002400445.1 Chitinophagaceae bacterium UBA4412 | reverse complement strand
TTTCGAGCACGAGCTTCACCTTACTGCTTATCTTATCCAGCGTTTGCGGTTTCATATTCTGGCTAAAAAAGAAATCAGCCGACTCAAACGTAAGTGGCTGCGCCTTGATGCTCGTTACATCCTGGTGCTGCAAGGTTTGCGCAAGTTGCTCCTGCAGTACATCAAGTTGATCCTGCTCTTCTGCGGAAGATGCATAGAGGTTTCCTGTGATGGTGGCCAATAAGGCAGTTAGTGTTTGCTGTTGCATAGCAAATAATATTTTTGTGTAAACAAGAATGATTATTTGCTGGAAGAAGGAAAGTTAGGGGCAGTGTTTATAAAAGGGAAAAGTAAAAAGTTTATCTGTTAATCAAAATTTATTTGGGGGAATTTTTGAGCAACTCCCCCGAAAATGGTATTAAAACCCTTATACTACGCCAAAAAGAGTACAAACCAGTACGCAAAAANNTCTGCATCATTGAAAAGAAGTTAAATTTGCCGGATGAAAAATGTGGTTTTTGTTTGTTTATTGTTGTGGCTTTCCTCTTGTGAGAAGAATATTGATTTTAATCTTAAAACTACTGAACCCTTGCTCACGGTGGATGCACAAATTGAAAGCGGGCTGCCTCCAAGGGTTATACTCACGAGATCCTTTTCCTATTATGAAAAACTGACTCCCGAATTATTGTCCAATTCATTTGTCCATAACGCCGAAGTGTACATGAGCAATGGAAATTTAACGCATCGTTTAAAAGAATATACCCTCACGCTCGCACCTGGTATCAGTGCATCTTATTATGGAATAGACAGCAGCAATTTATCCACGGCTTTTGTGGGTACCCTTAATACGAATTACGATTTAAGAATTGTGAGCGAAGGCAAAGAATACCTGGGCACAACTACGATACCAGCCTCCCTTTATTTTCCTGATTCCGTATGGTTCCAGGTTGCTCCTCAAAACCCGGATACAGCTAAGCGGGTAATGTATATCCGCACTACTGATCCACCCGGCCGCGGCAACTATAACCGTTATTTTACAAAGAAAAATGCAGATCCTTTTTATCCCGGTGCTGTGTTTGACGATCAGGTAATTGATGGCAGTACTTATACGATTTTGTTACCACAGGGTTTCAACCGGAATGATCCTCCTAAAGAAGAAGAAAATTTTTATAAAAGAGGCGATACCGTTACGATAAAATTCTCGGCTATAGACAAAGCCACTTATACTTTTTGGAACACCTGGGAATTTGCCCAGCAGAGCATTGGTAATCCATTTGCGCAGCCCAATAAGGTGCTCGGAAATATCAGCAATGGTGCCCTTGGTGTATTTGCCGGTTACGGCTCTGCTGCGCAAACACTTATTGCCCCTTAAATCAACTACATTCGCAAGCAATTTTTAACAGCAAAAGAACATGGAAAAAAACATTAGTGAAAAAGTGAGCTGCCTCATCATTGGATCAGGCCCGGCCGGATATACCGCAGCTATTTATGCTGCCCGTGCCAATATGAAGCCCGTAATGTACCAGGGCATTCAGCCAGGTGGGCAATTAACCATTACTACTGAAGTAGAAAACTATCCCGGCTATCCTGAAGGAATACAGGGGCCGCAAATGATGGTAGATTTTGAAAAACAGGCAGCCCGTATGGGTACAGATATCCGTTATGGCATAGCCACGGCGGTAGACTTTAGTAAGCATCCGCTGCAAGTAGAAATTGATGAAGAGAAATGGATTGAGGCAGACAGTGTGATTATAAGTACCGGGGCTTCTGCCAAGTGGCTGGGCTTGCCAAGTGAGCAGCGGCTTAATGGCTTTGGCGTAAGTGCCTGTGCGGTGTGCGATGGTTTCTTTTTTAAAGGTAAAGACGTGGCCATCATCGGTGCGGGAGATACCGCTGCAGAAGAAGCTTTGTATCTTTCTAAACTTTGTACAACTGTGCACATGATCGTGCGCCGGGATCAAATGAGAGCCAGTAAAATTATGCAGGAAAGGGTTGTGCAGGCCAGCAATATTGTGATACATTGGAACACAGAAACCGAAGAAGTGCTGGGTGATAAAAAGGTGGAAGCTGTTCGTCTCCGGAATAACAAAACAAACGTTTTGACAGATGTTACTGTGAGTGCATTTTTTGTAGCTATCGGCCACGAGCCAAACAGTTCCATCTTTAAAGGCTGGCTTGATATGGATGAAACCGGCTATATTAAAACCGTGCCCGGTACAAGTAAAACGAATATTGAAGGCGTATTTGCCTCTGGTGATGTGCAAGACAAAATATACCGACAGGCAGTAACAGCAGCAGGCAGCGGTTGTATGGCCGCCCTTGATGCAGAACGCTACCTTAGCGAAAAGGGATTGCACTAAGCGTTTCCCATCATTAATTGGGAATTCCTTAGCGGTTTTCTGCCTAATATTGTATTGCCTGCGCAAAGCCGGTTTACCGATTTTACGCAGGCAATATTATATACCTCCTAAACTAAATCAATTGTTTACTGTTCATTTACAAAACTGCCGCTTTTACGCCTATCACGGTTTGCATGCAGAAGAAGCTAAGATAGGGGCGGAGTTTGAGGTGAGTGTACAGGCAGAATTCAACACGGAAGGGAGCGTAAGCAGTATTCATGACACGGTGAATTATGTAGAAGTTTATGAAATGGTAAAGCAACATTTTAACCGGCCCAGGCCATTGCTTGAAAGCCTTGCCCAGGAAATTGCAGATGATGTGCATCGCCTGGACGCCAGAGTGCATTTTGTAAAAGTACATATCACCAAACTTAACCCTCCCATCGCCGGTATTACAGGAACGGTGGGTGTGACGTATTCAAAAAATTTCGATTCATGAAAATGCTGTTTTACCTTATTTGTTTTTGTAGCGCTGGATTTCCTGTGATTAGCCAGGACATCAGTGTTTTCATAAAGCAAGCAAGCCGACTGGAAGCAGCGATGAACGAGCAGGCTGCTTTTCTTACGCTGCAGGAAGCCCTGAAAAAGCATCCCAATGATATTTATGCTTTATCTAAAGCGAGCGAATTGTGCACAAGAATTGGCGGAAGAGAAAAGAATACCGCCAACCGGGATGTGTGGTTTAACACAGCGATTGTCTATGCAAAGAGAGCCGTACAGCTTTCGCCGCAAAGTGACCAGGCCAATGTTTCCCTGGCGATGATTTTGGGCAGGCTGAGTATGACGAAAGGCAAGAAGGAAAAATTGGAAAATGCAAAGTTGATTAAAGAACATGTTGAAATAGCGCTTAAAACCAATCCTTCGAATTACCTGGCCTGGCATATCCTGGGACGGTGGAATTACGAGATCGGCAGTGTAACTGCAGTAGAGAGGGCCGGCGCAAAAATCTTTATGGGTGGCCTGCCAGAAGGTTCTATCAGGAACGCTATTATGTATTTTGAAAAAGTGCGCACACTTAGTCCAGACTTTCTCCTTAACTACATTGAATTGGCCAAGGCTTACCATAAAAATGGCCAGGAACGCAAGGCCATAGAGATGCTGCAAATAGCTATTGATCTGAAAATAAAAACAGAAGATGATCCGCAGCATAAAGCAGATGCACAAAGATTGCTGCAGCAGTGGAGTTAAATCAGGTAACAGTGGGCAGCTCTTTATCAGGCAACATTTTATTACCCTTCCATTTGCCTGAACGCATATACCACACAGACATCAGCACAATCCCCGTCCAATAAGCAAACTCGTTACTCCAGGCGACAGGGAGTGAAATATAATTAACTTTCATAAAGTACCAGGTATAACTCATGTAAAGTGTAATAGCTACGAGTTCGATACCAAGGTTGATCCTGGTTCTTCCCGTACCGGTTACTGCATTCAGCCACACATTTGCAATACTCATAAAAATAAGACCAAGGGATACCATTCTGATTACGGGAACTCCCGCCCGCACAAAAGCTTCACTCTGCCCAAAGAGCCGGAAAAAAAGATGGGGAAGGAGATTGAGTAAACCACACATGATGAGGCAAAGGCCAAGGCTCCAAAACATGATGCGTCGCACCAGAGGTAATACCATGTGCTCCTTTCCCTGCCCGATAATATTACTCACCATTACAGATGTGGTGGCGGCAAAAGCCCAAACGAACACACCGGAAATGCCAAAAACATTTCGCATCACATTGCTGATAGCCTTAGCTTCGATACCACGGCTTTCTATGAGCAGAAAAAATACCAGCCAGGTGGTTACACTAATGAGGTACTGCGCTACAAGTGGTACAGACACTTTTAAAATTTGCTGCTGCACTATCCGGTTGTACTTAAAACTGCGAAGGAGGTTATATTTCTTCCTGAGGCCTGTAGCATAAATCACGGCAAATACAACGAACATTCCCGTGATCTCCGCTGCTACTGATGCTACTGCAGCACCATTAAAACCAAGTTTGGGAAAACCGCCGTTACCAAAAATGAGGAAGTAATCCAGCACAATATTTACCAGTGCTTCACACATAAAACCAACGATAAGCAGGCGGCTGTTTAGAGATGCCACGAGGAAGGCATTACCCATTTGAAATAAATAGAGAAAGGGCAAACCAAAAATACGAATACGCAAAAAATTCATTTCCTCGGGGTAGGCTGCAGGATCGGCCACTTGCTGCATAATATAAGGAGCAATACCCCAGGTGAAGGCAATACAAATGGCTGCAAATACAAGACTGATACGGATGCCCTGGGAAAGAATTGTTTTAAAATGCTCCGGGTTATTGCTGCCGGCACTCCGGGAGAAAACCGTTTGCAAGGCATTATTCATTCCATTGCCTGCCACAGCAAAAATGAGGTAGAACACTCCGGTGATTCCTGCATTTCCCAATGCCTCTTCGCTCAGTCTTCCAAGGAAGATACTATTCGTGAGCATATTGATTTGTGGAACGAGGATAGATAAACTAATGGGCAAGGCAATCGAGAGAATTTGCCTGTTGTTTACATCTACCCTTAAGCCTTTTACTGCAGTCACGCTTTCCATAAAGCGGCAAATTTATCTTATTTTGCCACCCTAAATCAATCATTTGAAATCGGCATTCAAAATTTTACCGGAAGCAGGTGTAGCTGCCCACATGAATCTCCTCATAGAACTCGGCTGGAATAACCTATCGTTTGCATATTATGAAGGCAGGCAGGTACTGGGATTACAGGTTTATCATTTTGATAAAAATCTCCGGGCAAATGCACTGTGTGATGTACTCAAAAAATTCCTGGTAGCAGAAAACTTTCCCGCTTTTACCAGGGTTGATATCTGTTATAATTTCCAGGAATGCAGCGTGATACCCTGTCAGTTTTACCAGCCGGCAAATGCAACTGAGATGCTGGATTGTGTGCATATGCAGGACAAATTTTCAGATGACATGGAGGCTGATTTACCTGGCTTAAGTGCAAAATTGCTTTACAGGGTACCAACTTGTATCAGCCAGCTCATGAAAGAATATTTCCCTCAGGCCAGTGTTACACATACGCAGGCGAAACTGCTTCCATCGCTTATAAAACCCGGTAATACCATTTACTGCGATGTGCAGCAAAATGTGCTGGAGATTGCTTTCCTCAAAGACGGTAAGCTGCAACTCATCAATTATTTTGATTTTACCGTACCTTCTGATGTTGTCTATCTTTTACTCAACATTTGCGCACAACACAATATAGCGGCACAGGATGTAACCATTGCACTCAGTGGTTTTATTGATGAAAAAAGTAACCTCTATACAGATATCTCCAGGTACTTTGAAAAGGTTCAATTTAAAGAACCTTACAATGCAGATATTGCCGGGCCCATACAGCAATATCCCTTACATTTTTTCAGTCATTTAATCAGCCTTTTTCAATGCGCATCATAAGCGGCAAATACGGAGGCCGTCGTTTATCGCCGCCAGCGGAAATGCCTTATACACGTCCTACCACAGATATAGCGAAAGAAGGTTTGTTCAATATCATTCAAAATAACCTGGACATTACTGCACTCAAATCTTTAGATCTTTTTGGCGGAACAGGTGCCATCAGCTACGAACTCGCAAGCAGGGGCTGTACAGAACTTACTATTGTGGAAAAGGATGTTAAGATGCATGGCTTTATCAAAAAAACGGCTGCGGCTTTGCAAATAGAACACTTGAAAGTGATTCGCTCAGATGTGTTTAAGTACATCGCCCAGAGCACGGAAAAATTTGATTTCATTTTTGCCGGTCCACCTTATGCATTGGCCAGTATAGATGATTTGCCGCTGCGCATATTTGAGAAGCAAATGCTCCAGCCAAATGGGTGGTTTGTTTTGGAACATACCCCCAGGAACGATTATAAGAAGTTTGCACATTACCGCTCGGAACGTAATTACGGTACCACTATATTTTCCATATTCGTACAAGAAGAAACCAAAGACCATGAATAAAATTGGTTTAAGAAAATTGTACAAGGAAAAGCGGGCAGCGCTCTCCGCTTTGCAGGTAAATAAGATGGACGATTTGCTTTTGATCAACTTCCAATCGTTGCCGCTCCAAATTCCCCACCTGCTGATGAGTTATCTTGCTTTTGAAAGCGAGTTTGACCCGTATCCTGTAACCGATTATTGCAGATTTAAAGTGCCTGGCCTGCGCCTGGCTTACCCTGTTATAGATGCAGACCGCAATAATATACAAGCCGTTCTTACACATGAAGAAAGTATTTTTGAAGAGAACTTTTACCACATTCACGAACCCGTAAAAGGTGAAGTGGCCAGTCCTGCAGATATTGGCATGATCATCGTCCCTTTACTTGCTTATGATCTTAAGGGCTTTAGGGTTGGTTATGGAAAAGGCTATTACGATCGTTTCCTGGCCCGCTGTNNCCGATTGACTATTGTATTACACCTGAGAAGGTTTATGATTTCACCAGTTTAAAATAAAATCTTGCTGCTCAAAAGTTTTAGATACCTGCTGTGGCCTATTTCATTTTTGTATAGCGTAGTCATTTGGATACGCAACTGGATGTACGATAAGGACATTCTCAAATCTTCGTCTTTTAATTTTCCGCTGATTTGCGTAGGTAATCTTGCAGTGGGCGGCACCGGCAAAACCCCCATGACCGAACTCCTGGTAGAAAACTTACAGCAGCATTACAAGGTGGCTACGCTAAGCCGGGGTTATAAACGAAAAACAACCGGGTTTGCAATAGCAGATGAACACACGACTGCATTGGAAATTGGTGACGAGCCCATGCAGTTTCATAAAAAGTACAAAGACCTCATTGTAGCGGTAGGAGAGGAAAGGGTTGTAGCTATTCCACAGTTGTTGCACCAGCATCCCGAAACGCAGGTGATTATCCTGGACGATGCATTCCAACACCGCACCGTGAAAGCCGGGCTCAATATCGTTCTTACAGAATGTAGAAACTTATATACCCGTGATTTTATGTTGCCGGCCGGCGACCTGCGTGATGTGAAGCAAAGCATGAAAAGGGCACATATTATCGTGGTTACAAAATGCCGTCCTGATTTTTCTGTTGCTGAAAAAGAGCAAGTGATTAGTGAAATAAATCCCCTGCCACATCAGCGTGTTTTTTTCACTTCCATTGTTTATGGCCAGCCCTATCATCTTTTTCAGGATACGCATACCGTGGTGGATATGCACACAGATGTGCTGCTGCTTTGTGGCATTGCCAATCCTAAGCCCTTGAAAGAATTTATGAACCGGAATGCCAAAAGTTATGATCTGCTTCGGTATGCAGACCATCATATTTTTACTTCCGAGGACCTGGATGATATTCGCAAGGAGTTTGCGGATATGCCCGGAACACATAAAATTATCATCACTACAGAAAAGGACGCTGTGCGCCTGCATAAGTTTGAAAAAGAGTTGAAGGATTTTCCCATATATGCATTGTCTATTCAACATTGGTTTCTTTTTAGCGAACAAGCAGCCTTTATGCAAATGGTGAATGATTTTGTAGAAAAAGCAAAAAACCAACCTGCCCCACCTGCCATATAAAACAATCTCTTGCCTTTTATCAATAGCTATGAAAAGTTTCGTAGAATAGTACGATATTGCGCCATTTCCAACAAGTTCACAACACATCATTAATGAAATATCTCATCATCCTGTTATGCCTGCTTACTTCTGCAACGCTTTTTGCCCAGGGCAATTTAAGGGTACGAGGCACAGTACGTTCCAGTGACAATAAAAATCTTGCAGGCGCATCTGTCATTCTAAAATACGAAGGCAGCAAAGACTCGCTAAAAACGGCAACTAATGATAAAGGTGTGTTCACTTTTGGCAACGTGAGGCAAGGTAAAGTGCAAATAATCGTCACTTTCATTGGCTATAAAAAATTCTTAAATGAGTATGATTATCGCAATGCCACAGGGCAGCAAGATATCTGGGATATTATCATGAGTACAGGGGATTATACGCTGGAAACGGTAACCGTGGAATCAGCCAAAATCCAGATTAAAGAAGATACGGTTTCTTATGTAATAGACAGCTCGATGTATCGGAAGAATGATAATGTAGAGCAAGTATTGAAGCAACTGCCCGGTGTGGAAGTAGACAAAGCCGGCAAAGTGACGGCACAAGGAAAAGAAGTGACTAAAGTGAAAGTAAATGGCAAGGAATTCTTTGGTGGTGATGTAACAACGGCTACACGGGAATTGAATGCAGATATGGTAGACAAAATCCAGATCATTGATGATTATGGAGACCAAAGTGCCTTTACCGGAATCAGGGACGGAGAAGCCAGTAAAACACTCAACATCCAGCTAAAGAAAGATAAGAATAAAGGATACTTTGGAAATATAAGTGGCGGTGCAGGCACAGAAAACCGTTACAAGGCTGGTGTTTCCGTAAACTACTTTAATAATGACAGGCAGATTTCCCTGATCGGTAATATGAACAATACCAATGCCTCTACTTTCAATTTTGGGGCAATGGGGCCAATTGCTGCCAGCATGGGTATCGGCCGTGGAGGTGCGGGTGTAGGATCTTTTTTTGGTAACAATTCTGATGGACTTAGCGACACGAAATCTTTAGGACTCAATTTCAGAGACCAATGGGGGCCAAAAGTTTCTGCTTACGGTAGCTACAGCATTTCTCATAAAAATACGCTCACGAACAGTAGTGTGCTGCAGCAAAATATCCTTGCAAACGGTACCACCGTTAATGCGCAAAATAATATCAGCCGCAGCATCAATACCAATCATCGTTTTACCTTTAATATTGAATACAAGATTGATTCTTTTAATTATATCAAATTTACCCCAACCGTAAGTTATCGCCAAAGCGAGGGTATCACGAATTCAGACTTTGAATTTTTCCGCCCCGGTGGAGATAAAGCAAGCACCGGCCTGAGTGATTATCAATCTTCGTCTAAAGCCCCGAATCTTTCCGGTAACCTGTTATTCAATCATCGCTTCAAAAAGCGGGGGCGCACACTGTCTATCAACCTTGCAGGTGGCGAGAGCGAGACAAGGGGCAGTGATTATTCCGGTAATAATACTGTTTATTATGACCAGGCAGGCAATAGCCGGGACTCGATACTAAATCAGTCCATCATCCAGGAAAATAATAATAACAATTACAGTGTGCGGGCATCCTATATTGAACCGCTGAGCAAAAGCAAGAGCCTTGAATTTAATTATGCTTACAGCAACCAAGTTACTGGCAATAACCGGCAGAATTTGGTAGAAAACCCACTTACGGGAGAATTTATTTACATTGATTCTTTGAGCAATATTTATGATAATACCTACGCTACAAACAGGGTGGGCGTTAACTTTCGGAACAATCAAAAGAAATTTAATTACTCCATTGGTATGGCCGTGCAGCCCGCTACCATTGAAAACAATAACATTTCCCGCAAGTTTAAATACAGCCAGGACATTGTAAATTATTTTCCAACGGTGAGGTATGCTTATAACTTTAGCCGCAGCCGCTCATTAAGCATCAATTACAGTGGTAATACGAGCCAACCATCATATACACAATTACAACCTGTAACAGACTATAGCAATCCACAATACCTTGTAACAGGAAACCCAAACCTGCGCCCCGAATTCAGCAATACCTTGAGCGTTCGCTATAATAATTTTGATTTCATTTCGGGGAATGTCTTCTTTGGAAACATATCGGGCAGTTTTGTGAATGATAAAATCGTGAGTAATGTGTTTAATAAAGGTTTTGGCGTGCAGGAAACCCAATACCTCAATGCAAATGGATATTACAGTTTATCCGCTTTTTACAATGTGTCCCGCCCGTTTCAGAATAGAAAGTATGTGTTTAATTATGGTGGTAATGTAAATTATTTCCGTAACCTTTCATTCCTGGCAGACCAAAAGAACGAAGGCAGAAACTGGGTGCTCGGTCAGCGATTGAGTTTTGATTATAAATTAAAAAAATGGCTGGAAACTAATATCGCCGGTAATTTAAGGCTCAACAGCAATGAATACAGTTTGCGCACGACTTCTAATTCTACTACCCGTGCCTGGAGCATTTCGCACAACTCCAGGATATTTTTACCCAAGGATTATATCTTCACTTATGATATGGATAAAACCATTAATGATGGATATACCGGCACCATTGCAGCTAATCCCTTTATCATAAATGCCGCCCTGGAAAAGCAATTCTTTAAGAAAAAAACATTGTCCCTCAGGTTAGAGGCTTTCGATATGCTCAATGAAAATATCAACGTGAGTCGCTCGGTTACGGGTACTAACATTACGGATACACGCTCTAACAAGCTTGGACGCTATTTCATGCTGAGCTTCATCTACCGCTTAAACAAATTTTCCGGCCAGGGATCGCCAAATAGCATGATGGGTGGCCAGGGTGGTATGCATATGATGCGTAACTGATAAGGGCTCACATTTCTATAATACCTTTGCGGGATAATGAGTAACCCATGACGTATCGTTCACTTGAAGATTGTTTACTCTTTTTAGAAAAGCATCATCAACTCATTCGGATAAAGGAAGAAGTNNTAAAGGGTTCCCGCTTTAGAGCTGCCTCCAATATTTTTGGCAGTTTAGAGCGGAGCAAACTCATCTTCCAGGATACATTGCCGCAGGTGCAGCAATTAATTTCCATTAAAAACGATCCGGTACAGGCCATAAAACATCCTATTAAAAGCCTCGGTGTTGCAGGAGCAGCACTCAATGCATTGCCATTAAAAAACCCGGCGCAAAAACCGGTGATGTTTGAGCAAATCAGCATCGATCAACTTCCCCTCATACACCATTGGCCTATGGATGGCGGCGCCTTTGTTACGCTGCCACAGGTGTACACCGAAGATGCAGACGCACCAGGCATCATGCATGCAAACCTTGGAATGTATCGAATACAACTCAGTGGCAATGATTATAAGTTGAATGAAGAAATCGGGTTGCATTACCAATTACACCGCGGTATTGGCGTTCACCAAACAAAGGCAAACAGGCTTGGAAAGCCACTCAAAGTGAGCATTTTTATAGGTGGCCCGCCGGCACATAGCGTGGCGGCAGTGATGCCTTTGCCTGAAGGGCTGAGTGAAATGTCTTTTGCCGGCGCCCTTGCCGGCAGGCGCTTTCGTTATGTATATGAGGATGGGTATTGCATCAGCACCGATGCCGATTTTGTGATTACTGGTGAAGTATATCCCGGCGAAAATAAATTGGAGGGCCCTTTTGGAGATCACCTTGGCTATTACAGCTTGCAGCATAATTTTCCTTTGATGAAAGTGCATAAAGTATATGCAAGAAAAAATGCTATTTGGGCATTTACAGTGGTGGGGCGGCCACCGCAGGAAGACACCAGCTTTGGCGCCCTCATTCATGAGATAAGCGGCAGCGCTTTGCAAAATGAGATACCAGGATTGAAGGAAGTGCATGCAGTAGATGCTGCTGGCGTTCATCCTTTGCTGTTAGCCATTGGTAGCGAACGTTACACACCTTACAGCCCCACCAGTCAGCCTGCGGAAATCTTAACGATTGCAAACCATATCCTGGGCACAAGCCAGCTTAGCCTGGCTAAATTCCTCCTGATAACCGCAGGCGATGAGCCCAGTTTGAGTACGAATGATGTGCTGGGCTTTTTCCGCTATGTGCTGGAACGGATTAACTGGAAACGGGACTTGCATTTTCATACCAATACCACGATGGATACGCTGGATTACAGTGGTGATGGACTGAATAGCGGCAGCAAGGTTGTTTTAGCAGCTTATGGAAAACCGCTAAGAACACTGGCCGATCAATTACCGGCAGCATTTAAAAATATTCAACAATTTTCAAAGGCAGTATTGGTGATGCCGGGTGTGGTAGCTATCGAAGCTGGTGCATTTGCAGGCTATGAAGCCGCTGCGGCCCAGGTGCAGGTACTCAATGCTCAATTGCTGCCCATGCTGCAGGAATTACAATCCATTGCCATGATTGTGCTTACAGAGGATGCCGGTTTCCTGGAAAACAATTTGCAGAATTTTCTCTGGGTCACATTTACCCGTAGCAATCCTTCTCATGATATTCATGGCATTGATGCCTTCACAACCCATAAACATTGGGGCTGCAATGGCCCACTCGTGATAGATGCCAGGATAAAACCACATCATGCACCTATCCTTTTAAAGGATGAAAATGTGGAAAAAAGAATTGATAAACTTTTCGAAAAGGGTGGCAGCCTGCACGGCATTGGGTAGCGTTCCTTATCTTAGCTATCATCTATCGCCAGCATGAATAAAATACCGCAGAAAATTCTCATCATCATCTTTAATCTTGTACCCATTGCAGGCGTACTTTTTTATAATTGGTCAGTGTTTGAAATGTTTTGGCTTTTTTGGATGGAAACCCTGGTTATTGCGTTTTTTAATTTTATAAGGGTTGTGCTTAGCCAGGGAAATAATGAGGCTACACCTTACCGCTATGGGCCGCTTCAATTTAACTTTAAGCGTGGCTTTACGTACCTCATTGCCCGGATATTTATCTTTTTCTTTTATTCGATCTTTATAGTGGTCTTTATAGGATTCGTGGCGCAAAAAGAAGATACCTCTCACGTTCTGCTCACCTTAGCTTTTCAAAATAAATTATTTAATATAGCACTGCTGTTATTCGCCTGCGGACAGGTGTACTACCTGGTGAAATATTTTTTCATGAGTGGTGGCTATTTTTATTCAAAAGCAGCTTCTTATCCGGGCATATTTGATGGGCGCCAGATTGTGATGCATATTGCTATAGTGCTCGGAGCAGTGGGCAGTGGTTTCCTGTTTAAAGACAATGCAAATCCTGTGTATGCCTCGGGTTTTATTATCATTATTTTCTGTGCGCTCAAACTGGGTTTTGAACTCTATTTTATGAAAACCGAAGCCGTTGAAAATGGGGTGACTGCCACCAACTAAACTTATACTTATGATGCATGTTCGTTTCAACAAATGTTTGAGTACAGTATTGTTTTGCCTTTTTGGTATTAGCATGCATTCCTGCCAGAGCCAGCAACCACCTGCACTCCCGGGCAATGCGGATGAAAATAGTTTGCTTTGGGAAATATCGGGTAATGGATTGAAGCAACCCAGTTTTTTGTTTGGTACTTTTCATTTGTTGTGTAAAGACCAGGTAAAATTTAGCGATAACCTGCTGCAAGCCCTTAAGCAAAGTGAAGAGGTTTACTTTGAGATGGACCTGGATGATCCTGCTAATACTCTTGGTGCAATGTTTTTCATGAACATGAAACAGGATAAAACGCTGAAAGATCTTTACACGGAAGAAGAATACAGCAGATTGAATACTTATTTCAAAGACTCCGTAAAAATGAGCCTGGCCGCATTTCAGAAAATGAAGCCGGCATTACTGGAGACTATTTTATACCCAAAGATGATGCCTTGCAAAACGTTGAGTGGCGTGGAAATGGAGCTAATGACGATTGCAAAAAAGGAAAAGAAAAATATCCTGGGATTTGAAACCATTGCCTTCCAAACTTCAGTGTTTGATAGTATTCCTTATGAAGAGCAGGCAAAGAGTCTTTTAAAAACGATTGATAGTATCGGTAAGTTCAGCGAGTATTTTGATGAGATGATGAATTTGTATTTGTCTCAACGTTTAGAAGACCTTGCCGTGATGCTGAACAAACCAGAATTTGGTTTGCAGGACGATTTAGATATTTTATTGGATAAGCGCAACATGGACTGGGTGGAGAAATTACAGAAAATATTACCAGGTAAAAATGTCTTTATCGCCGTAGGAGCGGGGCACCTTGTGGGTGACAAAGGTTTGATTAGCTTATTAAAAAAAGAAGGTTATACTCTCCGGCCCATATTGAACAAGTAGTTTATTTAATAACCACTTCCTTAATGGTACCAGCACCAAGAGCTTCATTCACCCGCTTTACAATGGTATCTCTCTGATAAAGCAACTCATTTCTGAGTGGTGCTACATTGGTTGTAATGAAGAGGGTTGTGCCTATTACCTGGATTTTGTCCGTATATTTTGCTACGGTTTTGCCCATCATTTCTTCCCACAATTCTTCAATTTGCATAGCTTGTATATAAGTTTTGAACCGGCTATTGTTCAAAAATTGTTTCATGGCATCCTGAAGTGAAATTTCTCCCATCTGTCAAAAGTAGCATTATAATTCTATGATCTGGGCCAGCACGCCGAGCTGTGCAAAGGCCAGTTCCAGCCTCTCCCGATGTGTATCTGTAATAAAAACCTGTCCTTCATTTTCTTTGCAAACCCAATGGAGCAAATTGTGCATACGCCGGGCGTCAAGCTTTTCAAATACATCGTCCAGTAAAAGCAAGGGAGCAAATCCCTTGTGCTGGCGGATATAACTGTACTCAGCCAGTTTCAGGGCAAATAGTAAACTCTTTCGTTGTCCCTGGGAAGCAATCGTTTTAAAAGGCTGGCCATTGAGGTCAAATATAAGATCGTCTTTATGCGGCCCGGCACTTGTTCTTTGCAAGTATCCGTCTCGTTCCCGGTTTTGCTGAAGCAGTCTGGCAAACGATGTTTGCTGCAGGCTGCTCACATACTGTGCCTGCACGGTTTCTTTTTGATCTGCAATTTGTCCATAAAATTCCTGGAGCATGGGAATAAACTGCTGCACGAATTCTTTTCTTTTTTCAAATACAAAATTTCCAGGCTGTACCAATTGCAGGTCCATGATTTCGAGCAAGGCTTCATCCCGCTGCCTGCTTTCTGCAAATTGCTTGAGGAGGCTATTGCGCTGCAGCAATACTTTATTGTAGAGGATGAGTTGTTGCAGGTACTCAGCGTCTAACTGGCAAATGATGGTGTCTATCATTTTCCGCCTGCCTTCCCCACCACCAGTAATTATTTCGATGTCATCCGGGGCAATCATTACCGCAGGTAGTAATCCAATATGGCTTGCCAGGCGTTGATAGAGCATATCATTTACAGAAAATTCTTTTTTACCCACGCCCCGGTTAATGCACAAAACTTTCTCTTTGTGCTCGTTTTTTTCAAATGAAGCTTCAAGACGGAATCCTTCTTTGCCAAAGCCCGTGTTTAATTGATCTGAGGCGGTAAAATAGCTTTTTGTAAAACAGCAATAATAGATACTATCCAGCAGGTTTGTTTTTCCCATTCCGTTAAGGCCGCAAATACCCACAACCTGGCGGGAAAAATCGAATGATTTAAAATCGTAATTCTTAAAATGAGTAAGTGATATTTTTGACAGCCTGAGCATAAACGCTGCAAGATAAAATGTTTCCGTGTGCCCCGCTGAAACTTATGTAAAAGGCCTTGGAAAGCCTGATTGCAGGGAACACACTGATGAACAGCAAAGGTTTTGCGGCATTGCCCGTTTTTCTGCTATTCTTTCATATATTTGCGGCCTAAAATTTCAAGCTTTGGCGTCTAAATTTTCTAAAGAAACTTACCTGTATTGGTACGAACTGATGTTGTTGCTGCGCCGTTTTGAGGAGAAAACAGGTCAGCTATATGGAATGCAAAAAATTAGGGGCTTTTGTCACCTGTACATTGGCCAGGAAGCCATAGCGGCTGGATGTATGACAGCAACTAACCCCGATGATAAGTTTATTACCGCTTATCGTGATCATGCCCTTGCTATTGCAAAGGGAATGACAGCAAAGAGCTGTATGGCAGAATTATACGGAAAAGCTACTGGTTGCAGTAAGGGCAAAGGCGGCAGTATGCACTTCTTTGGCTTAAAAGAAAACTTCTTTGGTGGTCATGGTATCGTGGGTGCGCAAATTGGCACTGGTGCAGGCCTTGCTTTTGCAGAAAAATATAAAGGCACGCAAAACGTAGTGCTTTGTTTTTTTGGCGATGGTGCTGCACGGCAGGGAATGCTGCATGAAACTTTTAATATGGCGATGCTTTGGGATCTTCCCGTAGTATTCATTTGCGAAAACAATCATTACGCCATGGGTACATCTGTATCCCGAACGAGTAAAACACTCGATATTTATAAACTGGCTGACGCATACGAAATGCCAAGCGATAGCGTGGATGGCATGAGCCCGGAAGAAGTGCACAATGCAGTACTGCGTTCTGTAAACAGGGCTAGAGAAAAAGGCGGACCTACTTTACTGGAAATTAAAACTTATCGCTACAAAGGACATAGTATGAGCGATCCGCAGAAATACAGAACCAAAGAAGAATTAGAAGAGTACAAAGAGAAAGATCCTATTGAACATACTTTGCGCATACTGCAGAGAGATTTCCAGGTAACAGATGCTGAAGTGGAAACTATTCAAAACCGGGTGAAGGCAGAAGTGGAAGAATCTGTACAGTTTGCAGAAGACAGCCCATGGCCATCAGACGACGAATTGCTAAAAGATGTGTACATCCAGGAGGATTATCCTTTTATTATAGACTAAATAACTGCTTTAATTTAACCAGAAAATTTTTAATCAACCACATAAAATGTTAGAAAAGAAAACGGCAAAAGTAACTGCCCCAGTACCAGAACAAGATGATGCGCTACTGCGTGCTAAAGGATTTTGGAATCAATACAGCAAACCGATCATCTACATCGGTAGTGCCATTATCATCCTCATAGCCGGCTGGTACGCTTACCAGGAATTTGTGGTACTGCCCAAAGAAGAGAAAGCTGCAGAGCTCATTTTCCCTGCAGAAAATCTCTTTGATAAAATGGCAGCTACGGATTTTAATAAAGATTCTGTAAATATTGCCCTGAATGGCGGGCAGCTTGAAGACCGTAAAGTAACCGGTCTGCTTAAGATTGTAAATGAATACGGTGGAACTGATGCTGGCAATCGGGCCAAATATATGGTGGGAGCAAGCTACTTGCACATTGGAGAATTTGATAAAGCCATTAAGTATTTGAAAGAATTTGACGGCAATGGTGCAAGCCAGGTGGCCAGCAAAGCTTATCTCATGCTTGGCCATGCTTATGCTGAAAAAAATCAAAAAAGCGATGCTTTGAGCAGTTATAAAAAAGCCGCTTCTGTAAACGATAAAGATGAAGTATTTGCTCCTGATGCACTCATGGTAGCGGCTGCTTATGCAGAGAACACAGGTGATGCAAAAGAGGCTATCAGCCTGTACAAGCAGGTAAAAGATAATTATCCACTCTATGCAGGTGTGCAAAGTGGCGAAGTGGATAAGAACCTGGCGAAGCTGGGAGAACTGGAGTAAGTTTAAAAACAACGAAGATGGCCGTAAGCGCCCCAAACATAACAGACACTGCAGGCATCCAATTAAAAAAGGATGCCTGTGTTGTAATTGTGCGTACCGAATGGAATGCCCCCATCGTAGATGAACTGGAAGCGGGTTGCAAAAAAGTATTGCAGGCACATGGTGCCATCATTAAAGTACTTAATGTGCCCGGCGCTGTTGAAATCCCTTTTGCTGTGCAGCGTTATTGGGCATATAGCAAGGCACAACAACTTACGCACCCGGATGCATTCATCGCCCTTGGCTGCGTAATAAAAGGCGATACACCACATTTTGATTATGTGTGCAAAGCGGTAACAGATGGAGTACTTCAATTAAATCTTGCCCTGCCTGTACCTACAATATTTGGTATCCTTACTGT
>DGQO01000251.1:15715-16552 GCA_002400445.1 Chitinophagaceae bacterium UBA4412 | reverse complement strand
TTGTTTCCTGAAACCGCCTTTAATATGGTGAAGGTGTTGGAGAAAGCCGGTTGTGAAGTATTGTATAATGAAAATCAAACTTGCTGCGGTCAGCCCGCATTCAATGCCGGATTCCAGGATGAAAGCCGCTCTGTTGCCCGGAAATATATTAAGGATTTTGACAACGATGATTATGTTGTTTCACCCAGTGGCAGTTGTACTGGGTTTGTGAGAAATTATATTCCGAAACTTTTTGAAAACACTTCTTTACACAACGACGTAAGAGATCTCGCTCAAAGAAGTTATGAGTTTACGGAATTTTTAACGGGCGTATTAAAGATTGAAAATTTTGGTGCTGCGCTCGATATAAAAGCTACTTACCACGATAGTTGTGCTGCCCTGCGGGAATGTAAAATTAAAGAAGGGCCACGCCGACTTTTAAGTCATGTGAAAGGATTGGAACTCATTGAAATGAATGACAATGAAACCTGCTGTGGATTTGGGGGAACTTTCGCCGTAAAGTTTGATAATATTTCTGCAGCTATGGCAGACCAGAAACTCACCAATGCTGCGGCTACCGGTGCTACACATATTATTTCCACCGACTTAAGCTGCCTGATGCATTTAGACGGCGTGATCAAACACAACGGCTACAATTTGCAAACAATGCATATTGCAGACGTGCTGGCCAGCGGCTGGTAATCATGATTTCTCAGCAGCCATTTTCATTACCTGCGCCCATTCCTCCGCTTTTACCCGTTGTACGGAAAGGCGGCCCAACCGAACCAGGTCCATATCAGCAAGGGATGCTTCCGCTTTTACCTGTGCTAATGTAACCGGCTGTTTTAATTTCTTTAC
>DGQO01000251.1:5131-15697 GCA_002400445.1 Chitinophagaceae bacterium UBA4412 | reverse complement strand
CCGTAATTTCGAACGCCATCCCACATCGTTTTTTTATCTTTAAGCAGTTGATCAAAACTATATACAGAAGGTTCTGATTTTACCAGCCAGTATGCCATTGCACATTAATTTTATAATTAAAACTATTCGTTCATTTTAAACGTAAGTTAATGGATTGCATCAGAATGCAAGACAGTTCCTTTTCTTACAACTTCATCAATTAAACTTTGAAATTATGATCACCGAAAAATCTTTTACGCTGCTGCTCTCTATGCCCGGCGGCTCAGAGTGGATCTTACTTATCATGATCGTGCTGCTTTTATTTGGCGGTAAAAAAATACCTGAACTCATGCGGGGCATCGGTAAAGGCATGCGGGAATTTAAAGATGCAAAAGACCAGGTATCTACTGAAATAGAAAAAGGTATGCAGGAAAATGCAGTGGTCACTCCCGAAACGGTTATACCTGCTCAAGCCAAATAATATTTTCATTACATCTTCTTAAAAAATAAACATGACTCCTTCGGGAGTCTTTTTTTATGGATGAATGGATTGATCCATAACCTCAATTAAATACGTAATCTTCAACATAAAAAAAAGACTCAAATGAATGAGTCTTGTAGATAAGGAACGGATGGAAATATATTGACGAAGTTCCCGTGCTTTGGGTTTTATTTTTTTACTTACTTGAAAAATGGCCCAACGATAGCAAGCACCTGCGAAGCTGTAAGAATCTCATCAAAAGAT
Organism: Chitinophagaceae bacterium UBA4412; assembly: GCA_002400445.1. Classification (GTDB taxonomy): domain Bacteria; phylum Bacteroidota; class Bacteroidia; order Chitinophagales; family Chitinophagaceae; genus Ferruginibacter. The sequence goes on along the minus strand of DGQO01000251.1, from coordinate 14,973 downwards.
TCTGATGCTGTTGCAGCAGATAAATTTAAACCACCTACGGTTTTAATATCTACTCCTGCCTGCATCGTAGACTCTTCACCATTATAGCTAGCCTGCACAGCCGGACTACCGATATTGCTGTTGTTCAATGTAATCCAGGGTTTGATATCTCCTACGTACAATGCGTTTCCGGGATTAGCCGCTTTTCTTGCACGACGCATGCTGCGAATATGTGCGGCGTGCCTAGCTTCTACAGAGTGAATATTAAGTGCAGCAGTGAGCACATCATTATTACTCATCAGGTTGCCGGCCTGACCTTTATAGGCACGCACACCAGTGTCTTCAAAAGTTTGAGAAACGGCCAGGAAGAGATCATAGTCAGAAAAAACATCTGCAAATGCGCCACCTGCAGTAAAGTCAAAACTGGCAGCAGAAAGCGTTACAGGTGTACCGCCGGCTTGCGTGATTGCTGTACGCAAAAAAGCGACATGCGCCACTTCATCGTTGCGAATTTTTGTAAGCGCCGCTTGTGCCGGAGTGCCTGTAGGAATCAAACCTGCCGCTGCTACACCAGCCTTGTAAAACTCAGATTCCAGGTATTCCAGTTTCAACGCAAAATTCAAGGTCTCCAAAACACTTGATGGCGTTTGACCATAAGCTTTTTTAAACATGCTGCCCAGTGCAAGTGGGAGAGAAGCCAGTGCAATTTTTCCGGCGAAGCCCGTGAAGTTTTTCATTGCACGGCGACGATCGCTGAGTTTTTCAAAAACCTCGGCATCGTTTTCTGCCAGGTCTGAAATGATATTTTGCAAATTCATAGTTGTAAAATTTAAGAGGTTGGTAAATTACTTGCGTCAAGTTTTGTTTTCACATAAGTGCTGGCAATGGCTAATACTTCGGAAGGTTTCTTGGCCATATCCAGTCCATTAGCATCGGTAGTATCTGCAAAAGTTCCATTACTAATGAGGTCTGCAATGGCTGCTGCATGCCTTGCTTCTACGGAAACAATCTGGCCCGCAATGGTGAGATACGCAGGATTGGTAATTAACTTACCAGCCCCATTGTATGCCATTACACCCAGGTCTTCAAATGCCTTTGCCGTAGTGAGCACACTCGTCCTGTTACCAAAATCAATGGAACTAAAATCTACAACCAAATCCTGCAATGGCGTAGCTCCTGCAGCGGTGATGGCTGCCTTGAAAAAATTTCGATGTGCCACTTCATGATCACGAATATCAGTAAGGAATAACCTTTCATCCATGCTTGCACTACTGTACAATGACATGATCACTTTAGCGTAAAATGCAGCTTCAAGTTGCTCAAGCGCATACGCATAATTCAATACGCCCACATCGCCGCTGCCAAGGTTCAATCCGCCATTGGATGGAACATCGTCGTCTTTGCATGAAGAAACAATACTCGCTGTGGCCAGCAGCGCAGAACCAGCGCCCAGGTAACCCAGGAAATTTCTGCGGGAAAATGAGGAAGAAGATGCTTCCTTCGTTTCCTTTTTAATAATCGTTTTGTTCGTAATCATAAAGAGGTTTTAAGTTGAAAGATGAAATGATCTTTTAAAAAGACTCTTCATCAGCTACGAAGGTTTTTTAACTCCGGTTTTACAAACCAGTTTTAATTTGGAGCTTTCTACACAAATACCCCGCAATGGGGAAGGAATGCATACCAATAGAAAAAGAAAGAACAACTTTTATTTATGTTTACAGAAGGGTTACTTTTTTTATGAAATAAGCATCAACAGGCATCTCTTACTTTAAACCTTTAGTATGAAATTTTTTGCAACCATTTGCGTAGCCTTGTTTCTCAGCACAGGCTGCAATCACCAGGATAACAAGAGTGAAAGCACGGGTACAACCACTGCCCCAATGTTAGCCCTGGATAGTACCGGAACTGCTGCAGAGGCAGACCAGGAGCAGGCTCCGCCACAACAACCCACACCGGGCACTACAACAAATGCCACGGGTGGCGAGAAAGAAGTTCCGTTGCCAGTGGAAAGGAAAATTATCAAAACGGCTAATCTTACGCTGGAGGTTAAGCGTATTGTAGATTTTCAACGTAGCCTGACCCCAAAGTTCAAAAAGTATGGAGCCTACACCAGTTCAGAGGAAAATAGTTTTGCAGATGATCGTTCAGAAATCTTGCTCACGATCAAAGTGCCCGTACAATCTTTTGAAATGTTGATGAACGACCTGAACAGTGGCGATGGTAAAATAACCGAAAGGAGTGTGCATTCCGAGGATGTAACCGCACAATTTGTAGATACGAAAACCCGGCTGGAAACCCGTAAAAAATTACGATTGAAGTACCTGGAATTTTTACAACAGGCAAAAAATATGACAGAGGCACTGCAGGTGCAGGCAGAGATCAACACGATACAGGAAGAGATTGAAGCTGCCGAGGGGAAAATCCAATTCCTTTCTGCACAGGCTGCTTATAGTACTATTAATCTCCGGCTGGTAGAGCCAACGCCGGGTTATGTGTACCGTGATAAAAGTCCCTCATTTTTCGTAAGCTTATTAGATGCCTTTATAAATGGAGGCTTGTTTCTGAAAACGATTGTCATCGGGCTCATCAGCATCTGGCCTTTGTTAATCATCTTGCTGCTGCTGTATGTTTTCGTGCAAAGACGTCGCAAAGCAAGCCGCAGTATAAAAAATAGTGCCTGAGCTTTTATGTAGCTTTGAATAAAGAATTGTAATGGTTGATCAAAAACATATCGTAGTGCTCACGGGGGCAGGCATGAGTGCAGAGAGCGGCTTGAAAACTTTTAGAGATAGTGATGGTTTGTGGATGGGCTACAATATAGAAGACGTGGCCACTCCCCGGGCATTTAAAAAAGATCCGGGATTGGTGCTTGATTTTTATAACATGCGCAGGAGGGAAGTAGCAAAGGCACAGCCAAATGCAGCCCACATTGGTCTTGCAAAATTGGAAGAAAAATACCAGGTAAGCATCGTAACACAAAACATTGATGATTTACATGAGCGGGCTGGCTCCACAAATGTGTTGCACCTGCATGGAGAAATATTCAAAATGTTTCCGGTGGGCAAGCCGCAGCAACTCGTGGAAATCCGCGGCGATATGCACTTAGGACAGTGCGATGAAAGCGGTACGCAATACCGCCCGTTCATCGTGTGGTTTGAAGAGCCCGTGCCGATGATTGAGCATGCCATTGATATGGTTTCGCTCGCAGAAATTTTTGTGATTGCAGGCACATCGCTGCAAGTATATCCGGCCGCCGGGCTCATCAATGCGGTACCATCAGGCACCCCGAAATACATTATTGATAAATCCATTCCGGCCATCAGCCGTCAAACAGATATGCATTTTATAGAGAAGCCCGCCACAGCCGGTGTGCAGGAATTACTGGAGTTATTGATGTAAGGTCAGGTCCATTTTTCTTTGAAACAAATTCCTTCCTCTTCTAATTCTTTTAATACGGGCTGATAGATCTGCCGCTGTGCAGGAATGTGCAAGCCCGTAAGTTCAAGTTGCCCGTTCAGCAGCAGGCAGGCTGCAATACCAAGTGGCAGACCAACCGTTTTAGCCATTGCTGTGTATGTAGCATCTTGTCCCTCTACCACCAGGCTGCTTTGTACCGATTTGCGCATAGTTTGCACTTCGTATTCAAATTCATGCAACATCACTACCATGTCTTTATCAGCAGGCCGCATCGCCAATTTTGTTTCCAACAAAGATTGCAATGCATCTGCACCCGTTTTGCAGGAAGCAGGAATTAGCGCATCTTCAAATAAACCCAGGAAACTTAATTGCACCAGGTTCTGGTCTGTGATAAACGAACGTATGGGTGCAGACCAATCCTCAAACCGGAGCGGGTGACTCAAGGGTATTTGATCATTGCTCAAGCCCGCCTGCACAATAGCGTTCCAGCCCTGCATAAAAGGAGGGTAGCGGAGTGTGGTTCGCAAAAAAGTAGCCGCATCTTTAAGTTGATACAATTTGGTGTAAGCAAGAGAATCCCGGTTTGGATAAAAAGCAAGAGGGTCCAGGCCTTCTATGGTTACCCGCTCTTTACCTTCAAAGAGTTCATGATACTTTCGGCTGATATGTTCACCGTTTTCTTTAAACTCTGCGCCTGCCGTACCGGCTAACACAACATTACGAGGATTCCAACTGATTTTATATCGCCAGGGATTATCGTCATTTTCCGGGGCTACAAGGCCACCGCAGTGACTTCTAAAAGAAATGATTTCACCATTATTTTCCCTGATCCTGTCAATGATGCTCATAGCGCTCATATGATCGATACCGGGATCGAGGCCCATCTCACATAGAAAGAGCAATTTGCGCTGGTGAATTTCATCTTTCAGACTTCTTATTTTTTCGTCGATATAAGAAGCAGTAAGTAAGTGTTTCCGAAACTCCACACAATCCCGGGCAATTAAATAATGCAAGGCAGGTGGCATCATCGAAATAACCACATGGGCTTTCTGTATGAGTTTTTCCCGCTGCAAATCCTGGGTTACATCAAGCGCAACAGCCTGTGAAAACTTTGCATTTTTAATTTTTGCTTTTGCCAGGGATACATCAGCATCTGCTACAATTAGCCGCCAATTGTTCAGTTCCGCCTTCCTGGCAAGGTAATCTATCAATACGGTGGAAGATTTTCCCGCACCGATTATCAGAATTGTTTTCAAAACGTAAAATTTTCGGCAAGTTACCCGCTTTTAGCCAAAGCATTTTGGGGGCAAATATTCGTTTGAAAAACCACATTTCGGTCATGTAAAATTGTGGGAAATAAACTTGTCCACACCAAGCGGAAAAATGTGTAAAATAAACGGTAAAGCCATTGAATTTCAACGGGAAAACCGGTCTAAAATCGGTATTTTCGCAGGCTTAGAAAGCGTTAAAAAAATATATGGACAATCCTGAAAATAATGCAGAATCAACTCCCAATAACCGGGGCAAAATTATCCCGGTAAATATTGAGGAGCAAATGAAAACTTTTTACATCGATTACTCCATGAGTGTAATCGTGGGCCGGGCTTTGCCGGATGTGAGAGACGGGCTGAAGCCGGTGCATCGCCGCACCCTTTTTGGCATGAATGAATTGGGAAATGCCAGTAACAAAGCTTATAAAAAATCAGCTCGTATTGTGGGTGAGGTGATGGGTAAGTTTCACCCACATGGTGATTCCTCCATTTATTTTACCATGGTGCGTATGGCCCAGGATTGGGCGATGCGATACCCAATGGTAGACGGGCAGGGAAACTTTGGTAGCGAAGATGGTGACCCACCGGCAGCCATGCGTTATACAGAGGTGCGTCTTGAAAAACTGGCCGAGGCGATGATGGACGATATTGAAAAAGACACGGTAGATTTTCAACTCAATTTTGATGACTCTCTGCGTGAGCCCACGGTATTGCCTACACGCATTCCGCAGTTGCTCGTAAATGGAAGTAGTGGTATAGCTGTAGGTATGGCCACGAATATGATGCCGCATAACCTAAGTGAAGTGGTGGATGGCTGTATTGCTTACATTGATAACCGTGATATAGAGATTGATGAATTGATTAAATTCATTAAAGCGCCCGATTTTCCGACCGGCGGAACCATTTATGGTTTTGAAGGGGTGAAGCAAGCTTTTCATACCGGACGGGGAAGGGTAGTACTGCGGGGTAAAACAACCATAGAAACCGACGCTAAAGGAAGGGAGAAAATCATCATTAACCAGGTGCCTTACCAGGTGAACCGGGATGCACTCACCCAAAAGATTGGTGATCTTATCCAGGATAAAGTGATTGAAGGCATCAGCGATGTAAACAATGAAAGTAATAATAAAGAAGGTACCCGTATTGTACTGGAAGTGCGCAAAGATGCCATTGCCCAGGTGATCATTAACCAGTTGTACAAGTATTCTGAACTGCAGACTTCTTTCGGTATAAACAATGTAGCGCTGGTAAAAGGCCGCCCAAGAATATTAAACTTAAAAGACCTTATTGTTGAGTTTATAGAATTCCGGCACGAAGTAGTGGTGCGTCGTACGCAGTTTGAATTGAGAAAAGCGGAAGAGCGTGCGCATATCCTGGAGGGATATATTATTGCACTGGATAACCTGGATGCAGTCATTAAACTGATTAGGGAAAGTTCTACACCAAATATTGCACAGGAAGGATTGATGACTAATTTTGGCATGAGTGAAATACAGGCCAAAGCTGTGCTGGAGCTGCGTTTGCAGCGGCTCACCGGTATGGAGATTGATAAGATAAGAGAAGAGCATGCAGAGATTATGCATCTCATTGAGCGGTTAAAAGAAATCCTGGCAAATGAATCGTTGCGTTTTGATATTATTAAAACAGAACTGCAGGAAGTAAAAGCCAAATTTGGTGATGCCAGAAAATCAATGATTGAATATGCGGATGATGAAATCAATATGCTTGACCTCATTGAAGAAGAAGATGTGGTCGTTACCATTTCGCATCTTGGTTATATCAAGCGTACATCTGCCACGGCTTACCGGCAACAACGCAGAGGTGGCCGCGGCGCCAAGGGCAGCAGCACCCGCCAGGAAGATTATATCGAACATTTATTTGTAGCCAGCACACACCATACCCTGATGATTTTTACCGAACAGGGAAGATGTTTCTGGCTGCCTGTGTATAAAATTCCGGAGGGAGACCGGATAAGTAAGGGACGTGCACTGCAAAATATGGTGCAGATAGCGCCCGATGATAAAGTGCGTGCAATCATCGACATCAAAAATTTTGAAGATGAAGAATTTGTAAAAAACCATTACATACTGCTTTGCACTAAAAATGGTATCATCAATAAAAGCAAGCTTAAAGATTTTAGCCGGCCAAGACAAAGTGGTATCAACGCTATTGACATCAGGGAAGGCGACCAATTAATTGCGGCCCGTATGACGGATGGTAATTGTGAAGTGATGATGGCGGTACGCAGCGGCAGAGCAATTCGTTTCCCGGAAAGTAAAGTAAGGGCAACGGGCCGGGGCGGTATTGGTGTATTTGGTATTGAGGTAGATGATGCGAATGATAAAGTGATTGGTATGGTATGCGTGAACAAAGAGGACAAAGAAAAAACCATTTTGGTGGTGAGTGAGAAAGGTTATGGTAAACGCACCAAACTAGATGATCCCGAAACGGGTGAGCCCAACTACCGAATTACTAACCGTGGTGGTAAAGGTGTGAAAACGATGAATGTGACGGATAAAACCGGTGCATTGGTTGGCCTGCTGGATGTGTCTGAAAAACAAGACCTGATGATTACCTGCGAAAGCGGTATCACCATCCGGATGGCGGTGCAGGCCATTAGTGAACTGGGCCGGGCTACACAGGGTGTAAAATTAATTCGGGTAGATGAAGGTGATGCCATTGCAGCCATCACCCAATTAGACGAATTTGAAGTAGAAGCTGAACATGACATCGATGAAAACGGGGAACAACCAAACGGTGAAACACCAGCAGCACCTGCTAATGATGCCAATGAAGATTCCGCATCGCCTGAAGCACCTGTGGTAGAATAAATTGAAATGAAATCAACTTGAAATGGTCTCCGGATAGGAGGCCATTTTTTATTGGGAAATATGGGTTGGGCCGATCGATTTTAGAATAGTATGTTTCACTGATCAATCGCTAAGACATGCCATGTGATAGGTACCAGCTTTTTGAGAAATATTCTACTTAACATAATATTAATTATAAGCAGAAATGAATAATTAGTGTCAAGCTAACGAATCATCTTCTAATGAGAATCCCGCTGTGATGCTTAGGTAGTACACGACCATGCTTAACAGAAAGGGAATTTTCTCAAACTAGAAAACAAATGAACCGAATCGTTTACTGATTTATTCAGCGGAAATTTTAAACCTTAGCTTTGCGCCATGAACGAAAAACACTTTCTTGATCGCTTGAATATTAAGGCGCTGAATGATATGCAGCAGCATGCGATAAAATCTATGGATGAAACCGACAACCTGATCCTGCTCTCTGCTACAGGCTCCGGTAAAACACTGGCTTTCCTGCTTCCTTTATTGGCATCTTTACAGCCAGACGAAAAGCTTTGCCAGGCCATGATCCTTGTGCCAAGCCGTGAACTTGCTTTGCAGATAGACGGCGTACTTCGCCAGATGCAAACCGGCCATAAAGTAACCGTGTGCTACGGTGGACATAAAAGAGAAATTGAAGAAAACAACCTGGTACAGCCGCCTGCCATTATCATTGGCACTGCCGGAAGAATGGCCGATCATATCCGGCGGAATAATGTGGATCTTTCTAAAATCCGGTTCCTGGTTTTAGATGAATTTGACAAAAGCCTTGAGTTGGGCTTCCAGGAAGAAATGGAATTTATAATTACTTCCCTGCCTGCGGTGCAAAAACGGATGCTCACTTCTGCTACGTTTACAGAACAAATTCCAGCCTATGCCGGTATGGAAAATGCCAGGACAGTCAATTTTTTGCCAGAAACAAAAATTGCGGCAGACAAGATGAGAATTCACACGGTACTGTCTGTGCACCGGGATAAGCTGGAGACGTTGCTGGAGCTGCTTTGTTATTTTGGCAACACTTCCACCATCGTTTTTTGCAACCATCGGGACGCTGTAGAGCGGGTGAGCAAATATTTAGATGAACAAGGTATTGTAAACGTTTTTTATCATGGCGGAATGGAGCAGGTTGACCGTGAAGTGGCCTTGTGTAAATTCAAAAACAGCAGTTCAGATATCCTGGTAACCACCGACCTGGCAAGCCGTGGATTGGATGTGGCAGATATCCGCAACATTGTGCATTACCATGTGCCTGCAGATGGCGCAGCTTTTAATCATAGAAACGGACGTACGGCCAGGATGCACAACACCGGTAACGTGTATGTGATTCACAGTGACGATGAGATGCTACCGCAATATATTCTGCAGGAAGCTGTTTCATTTGAACTACCAGAGAAATTGAATTTGCCCGAAAAGCCAAAATGGAGTACCCTCTTTATTGCAGCGGGAAAAAAAGATAAAGTAAATAAAATTGATGTAGTGGGTTTCCTTTCTCAGAAAGGGCATTTAAAGAAAGATGAAATTGGATTGGTTGAAGTAAAGGATTTTACCGCTTTTGCGGCCATCCGCAAAAGCAAGATAGAGCAAGTACTGCGAGACGTTCAGGATGAAAAGATAAAGAATAAGAAAGTGAAAATTGCGATTGCCAAATAACTAAAACAGCATTGATGCGGGCTCAAAGCCAGTATCAATGCTGCTCATTTATATCCGCCCTTTCGGGGAATTATTTTTTAAGGTACATCACTTCTTTTACCAGTTTTACGGTGCGGGGCACATCCGGAAGATAGGCTGCCACTAAGTTTGGCGCATAGTGCATGGGTGCATCGGCAGATGTTATCCGGCGAATAGGTGCATCCAGGTAATCAAAACCTTCCTTTTGAATGCGATAAGCAATTTCAGAACTTACAGAAGCAAAGGGCCACTGCTCTTCTACAATCACCAGCCTGTTTGTTTTCTTTACGCTTTCTAAAATAGTGAACCAATCCAGTGGGCGAATCGTAGCCACATCGATCACTTCTGCCTCAATACCTTCTTTGGCCAGTTCTTCCGCAGCGCCAAGCGCCACTTTCATCATCTTATTAAAAGACACAATCGTTACATCTTTACCTTCCCGCTTAATGAAGCATTTACCGATAGGCAGTACATATTCCTCCTCAGGCACTTCACCCTTTTCGCCATACATCACTTCGCTTTCCATAAAAACAACAGGATCATCATCCCGGATAGCTGCTTTCAACAAACCCTTGGCATCATAAGGATTGCTCACGGAGATCACTTTAAGGCCGGGAATATTTGCATACATGCTTTCAAAAGCCGTAGAGTGCTG
>DGQO01000251.1:4283-5098 GCA_002400445.1 Chitinophagaceae bacterium UBA4412 | reverse complement strand
TTTTGCGCAGCACCCACAGCAATAGCTGTAAAACCAAGCTCAGCAATGGGTGTATCGATCACACGGTTAGCACCAAATTCGTCTAACATTCCCTGGCTCACTTTATAAGCACCGTTATACTCGGCCACTTCTTCTCCCATCAGGAAAACACGGTCGTCTCTTCTCATTTCTTCCTGCATGGCTTCTCTCAGTGCTTCCCTAAAGGCTATTTGTCGCATATTGCTCAATGATTTATAATTTATCTTTTATCTCGGCGTGCAAATTTATCCCATCAGCATCATACAAACAAATCANNCTGCTGGTAGAGGCTTTGTATCTCGGTTCACCAATCTTCATTACACATTCTCAATAACCATTGCACTTGCTCCCCCACCGCCATTGCAAATGCCTGCAGCGCCATACTTGCCATTATTTTGCTTAAGTACATTAATGAGCGTAACAATAATTCTTGCGCCACTAGCACCGAGCGGATGTCCCAATGAAACAGCGCCTCCATTTACGTTTACCCTTGCCGGATCTAATTTCATTCGCCGGCTATTTTCAATACCCACTACAGAGAATGCTTCATTCAATTCCCAATAGCTGATGTCTTCCATTTTGAGGCCGGCTTTTTCTACTGCCCTTGGCACAGCCAATGAAGGCGTGGTTGTAAACCATTCCGGTGCCTGCTCCGCATCTGCCCACGAAATAATTTTAGCAATGGGCTTTAGTCCCATGGCAACTGCTTTTTCTTTGCTCATGAGTACCAGGGCTGCAGCGCCATCATTCATGGTAGATGCATTGGCAGCCGTTACGGTTCCTTCCTTTATAAATGC
>DGQO01000251.1:2444-4248 GCA_002400445.1 Chitinophagaceae bacterium UBA4412 | reverse complement strand
CTTTCAATGGCAAATGCATCCTGGTCTTCCCTGCTCACTTTGCATTCACTGGCGCATAACTCTGCAGAAATGCCCATTGCTTTTCCATCATATACATCGGTGAGACCATCCCTGGCCAGCCCATCAATAAGTTGCACATTACCATATTTATTTCCCCAGCGCATTTGCGCAGCATAGTAAGGCACATTGCTCATGCTTTCCATACCTCCGGCAATTACGATATCTGCATCGCCCAGTAAAATACTTTGTGCTGCCAGTGCAATTGATTTCATGCCGCTGGCGCAAACTTTATTTACGGTAGTGCAGTTTACTTCATTGGGCAGGCCCGCAAATTTTGCTGCCTGCCTTGCAGGTGCCTGTCCCAGGTTGGCCTGTATCACACAGCCCATGAGCACATCATTTACGAGCGCAGGATCTACGCCTGCTTTTTCTATTGCGCCTTTGATGGCGATGGCACCAAGTTGCGTAGCACTAAAGTCTTTGAGGGAACCACCAAAACTGCCGATAGGTGTACGAACGGCAGATAAAACATAAACTTCTTTCTTCATAATTGATTTTTAATATAGCAAATCGAATGGGCCCAAAGGTAAGCAAATGGCTTTTTAGGGTAACTAATGGTCACTGATAATGAAACCGTGTTTATTGCAGAAGATGTCTGATTTTGCTAAAGGAAATATAAAATGTCCAGGTTCTTTCTGCTGTCAGCAACAGGCCTGGAAAATAGCCCCCACCCTAGCTGATACGTGGATCAATGAAACGATAAAGTACATCTGCCAGCATATTGATCACAATAAAAATGAGAGCGCTCATGAGTACCGAACCCATTACTACCGGGTAGTCCAGTTTTTCGAGAGCGTCTACCGTTATTTTGCCAATGCCTTTCCATCCAAAAATATATTCAATGAAAAATGCGCCGGCCAGTAGTTCGGCAAACCATCCGGTAATAGCCGTAATCACAGGATTCAGGGCATTGCGCAGCGCATGCTGAAAGATCACTTTCGTTTTAGACAAACCTTTTGCATAGGCCGTGCGGATATAATCCTGGCTCAGCACATCGAGCATAGAACTGCGGGTGAGTTGTGTAATAATAGCGAGGGGGCGTATGCCCAGGGTAAAGGCAGGCAATACCAGGTTTTTAAGCACTAAATATTTTTCTCCGGTTACTTCATCAATTTCAAAAAGACTTCCGGTTATTTGAAGGCCGGTATAATCATGCAAGAGAATGCCAAACACATAGGCAATGAGTATGGCCATGAAAAAAGATGGCGCAGAAATGCCCGCAATACTACTGAATACCGCAGCCTGGTCTATCCAGGAATCTTTGTACAAGGCGGCCAGTACACCAAGCAGTATGCCCACAATACAGGCAAAAAGCATTGCTGTTACAGCTAGCACAACTGTGCCAGGCAGCGCATCGAGCAATACGCTGGTGGTGGGCTTTTTTGTTTGATAGCTGCGGCCGAGATAAGGCCACTTNNTCTTCCTTTGTGTGCAATGCAATGGGGGAAAGATCATTGAGGTAATAAAGAAATTGCTTCCACTTGGGCTGATCAAGGTGCAGGTCTTTGCGAATATTGTCCATCGTTTTTTTATCTCCCGTTTGTCCCACAATTAAGCGGGCAGGATCCCCAAAAGCCTGGAACATCACGAATACCAGCATTACCACACCCAGTACCACCAGCATTGCATAAAATACTTTTCTAAGGAAGTACATCTTTCTTTTTTAGCGTTTACCCTGTGGAGCTATTGCATTAAAAACCGGGCACTTTATTAAAATCTGCCCAGCCCCATTTATCCTGCACTA
>DGQO01000251.1:0-2411 GCA_002400445.1 Chitinophagaceae bacterium UBA4412 | reverse complement strand
TTTTTTGCAAAGCCTGCTGCACAATTGCTTTGTCCTTAGAAAAATTGGAAGGCAGATCTTCCAGGTCTTTTACGAACAACAGGTAATATTCACCGGGGGTTCCCAGCAAGGCATCGGTGGTATCTGCTCCATCTTCCGTAACCAGGTTAAAATCATTAATGAGTGGCTGATTATTTTTTCCGGGTACCGTTAATTTTTGCTCACGGTCTACAAATTCCCAGCTACTATCTGGGAGATTAGCTGCATCAAAAGATTTCTTTTCTCCATTCTTCTGGTACACAAAATTGATTTGGAATTGGTCGGGCACAGCATCTGCAGGCATTTTGCGAAGCGCAAGAATATTATTGCCCTTCTTATACGGCAGGCAATCTACCGACGGCAGGTGGCGCATTACATCCCATTGGAGATAAAGGGTACCCAATGTGGCCAGTAACAGCAAGGTAAGTGCAATAACAGGCCTAACGATGGGCTGAATATACTTGAGCTGTGTGAGTATCAAAATACTGAGCAGCAGCAGGAAAATATCTTTACTAAACGTTTGTATAGGTGTGAGTGGAATACAATCGCCAAAACAACCGCAGGCTCTTATCTTGCCACTGAACAATACATAACTGGTAAGGAAAGTGAAGAACAAAACCAGCAGGAAAAGTAACCAGGCCACCATTTTTTTCTGCCAGCCCAGGAGCAACGCCAGGCCCGCCAATACTTCCAGGGTAATCATGATTATAGAAAAAGACAATGCATAATCTCCCAGCGTGGCCATCAGCCCTTTCATAAAACCACTGGCAGCCCAGGCTTCAAAAAATTCCTGCATTTTATAGGCCAGGCCCCGGGGGTCGATGGCTTTAACCAAACCGGAAAAAATAAATAATACACCGGTAAAAATGCGGGCAATCGTTACAACGAGTTTCATAATCTTAATGTTTTCCTTCCTTAATGAGGATGAGTGCAAACAAGGCATAATTCAGCATATCGAAAAAGTTGGCATCCACGCCTTCACTGGCAATGGTCTCTCCTTTGTTTGCAATAATTTGTTTGATGCGTAAAATTTTGGCCAGGATAAGATCAACAAAACTTTCCTGGCTCATCTCCCGCCAGGCTTCGCCGTAGTCATGATTTTTATCCATCATCAATTGTTTTGCACTGGCCACGATACCCTCATAATATTTTTTCACCTCTTCTACAGGCAAGTCTTCATTCTCTTCATCTGCAATTTGCAATTGTATCAACCCGATGATACAATAATTCAAAATACCTTCAAATTCACTGCGGATATCATCTCCTATTTTTTGGGTACCCAGTTCCTGTATATTCCGGATGCGCCTGGCCTTGATGTACACCTGGTCTGCCACCGAAATGGTGCGATAAACCCTCCATGAAGTACCATAATCTTTGGTCTTCTTTAAAAATATAGATGCACAATCGGCTATGATGGAATCATATTGTTCAATAGTGGTGGCTGACATAAATGCTGGTGCTCAGAAATAAATTGCAAATTTGCGTATCGCATCAAAAGTACAAATACCGGCTCACATGTTTACGATCAACTGCAGGGGAAAATTGCTTTCTCTGGAAACACCAGTAGTGATGGGCATTATCAACGCCACACCCGACTCTTTTTATGAAGGTCACCTGGAAGATGGCACCGAAAAGATGCTTGCACTCGCTGCAGAAATGCTGGGGGAAGGCGCTTCCATTCTAGATATTGGCGGCCAAAGTACCAGGCCGGGAAGTACAAGACTTACTGCTGAAGAAGAATTCAGCAGGATAGGACCCCTACTCCACTGCATCCTGGAGCAATTTCCGCAGGCGATTATTTCTGTGGATACTTACAGCAGCGATGTAGCCCGTGCTGCGCTTGCAAGCGGCGCACATATCATTAATGATATCAGTGCTGGCCGGCTCGATGAAAACATGATTCCATTAGTGGCCTCCTACGGCAATGTGCCGTATGTATGCATGCACATGAAAGGCTCGCCAGAAAATATGCAGGCATTGGCACAGTATGAAGACATTGCTGTGGAAGTAATAGATTATTTCATCGGGAAAATTACCAACTGCCGCACGGCCGGTATTAAAGATATCATCATAGATCCCGGTTTTGGCTTTGCTAAAAATGCCACACATAATTTTAAACTGCTGCGAAACCTGCAACAACTTCAAATCCTTGATTGCCCGCTACTGGCCGGCATTTCCCGAAAAGCAACCATTTATAAAACCCTTGGCATAACCGCTGCAGAAGCCTTAAATGGTACCACCGTGCTCAATACGGTTGCCTTGTTAAACGGTGCTAATATCTTAAGGGTACATGATGTAAAAGAAGCAAAGGAAGCCATCACCCTGGTACAACAACTGAATAATGCCTGAGCATTTCACCGGCCACCGTTTCTGTAAAATTCTTAAACACCGCA
>DGQO01000277.1:875-2886 GCA_002400445.1 Chitinophagaceae bacterium UBA4412 | reverse complement strand
CTTTGATGAGTCAAGCCGTTTCGTAAGCCTGGATGGCAACCAAAATATCTGGGTATCTCACCCCTACCATGGCGTTTATAGTATTGCCAGGCATGGTGTTCGTTATACCATAACTAAATACGGTAAAAAAGAAGGTCTGCCTTCTGAGTTGGGCAATCATTTATACCAGGTGAAAGACCAGATCATGATAGGCACCGAGCAAGGCGTGTACTATTTTGACGCTGGCAAGAATCGCTTTCTGCCAGAACCGGAATTGCTGAAACTATTGGGTACTCAAAGCATTCGCTACCTCAAAAACGATCCTGCCGGAAATCTATGGTTCATTCACGACAAAGACCTTGGCGTGATAGACAGGAGTGGCAGTAAACCAGAGGTCATCATGATCCCGGAATTGCACAGCAAAATGCTTAGTGGGTTTGAATTTCTCTATCCAGTGAATGCCAGCAATATCTTCCTTGGTGGAGAAAAAGGATTTTATCATATCAACTATGAGAAACTTAAAAAATCGCCGGTGGCTTTGCAGGTGCAGGTACGGCAGGTACGTATCGTAGACCATACGGATAGCCTGCTCTTTGGAGGATTTTTCAACCATGTGGACGAGCCGCAGCAGCAGCAGGCAAAGCAGATACCCCGCCTGGCGAACCATTGGAAAACCCTGCACTTTGAATACTCCGCCGCCATTTATGGCTACCAGGCAAACCTTTCCTATAGCTATCGACTTAAAGGTTTTGAAGATAACTGGAGCGAGTGGACGAAGAGAACGGAAAAAGAATATACTAACCTGCCTGCAGGCAAATATATTTTCCAGGTAAGGGCAAGAAATAACTTAGGGGGAGAAAGTGAGGCTGCGTTTTTCGCATTTACCATATTACCACCATGGTATGAAACGATATGGGCAAAACTGCTGTATGTGATCCTTGCCATTATAGGTGTGGTGCTGCTGTACCAGCGAATGCAAACTAAATTCCAGCTACAAAGCCAGCGCTACGAAGAAGAACAGAAACGATTGCTATATATACATGAGTTAGAAAGAAACAAAGTGGAAAGCGAGTTGGTAGCATTGGGTAATGAAAAACTCGAAGCTGAAATAAATTTCAAGAACTCTGAACTTGCTTCCTCTGCTATGCACCTGGTAAAGAAAGGAGAACTCATTTCCAAGATTAAGGGAGAGATCACTCAAGTGATGAAAGTGGTAGAAAGCCCACAAGCTACTTCGGAATTAAAAAAAGTAATCCGTTCTTTAAACGAAGATGATCACCTGGATGAAGAGTGGCAAAATTTTACCAAGCACTTTGATAAAGTACAAAGCGATTTTATTGTAGAGCTGAAAGCACTGCATCCTACCATTACAAAAAATGAACTTAAGCTCTGCGCTTTCCTGCGTATGAACCTCACTACAAAAGAAATTGCGCAGTTAATGAATATCTCTGTGCGTGGCGTGGAGATAAGCAGATATCGCCTGCGCAAAAAACTGGGTATCACTTCCGATACCAGCCTGTTTGACCACCTCATTACCATTCAAACAAAAGCATAAGAACGCCAGGCCTCACCTGATAAGAATCATTTTTTTTGTGGAAGCCTTATAACATCTTTGTTCCATGCAACTCTGGAAGAATATCATTAGCAGGCCGTCGTAATTTCTTCCCCTTCCCCTGCCCTTCCCTCTCTCTTTTTTCTTCCATCTAAAATTTATTTTTATGCAAAGCATCATAGAACCCTTCCGTATAAAATCGGTAGAACCCCTTTATTTTAATACCCCCGAGCAACGCCGCCTCATTCTTGCCGAAGCGCATTACAACTTATTCCTCGTGCATTCCAATGATGTCATGATCGACTTACTTACAGACAGTGGAACCAGTGCCATGAGCAGCCAGCAATGGGCGGGTATTATGCAAGGCGATGAATCTTATGCAGGCAGTCCAAGTTTTTTTCGTTTTGAAAAAACCGTAAAAGAACTTACCGGTATGCCACAAATCATTCCTACCCACCAGGGGCGGGCTGCAGAAAAAAT
>DGQO01000277.1:0-845 GCA_002400445.1 Chitinophagaceae bacterium UBA4412 | reverse complement strand
ATCCATATTGCAGCCTTAGAAGAAACCATTAAAGAAAAGGGTGCAGAAAACATTCCGATGTGCATCATTACCATTACAAATAATTCTGGTGGAGGACAGCCGGTGAGTATGCAAAATATCCGGGACGCCAGGGCAGTATGTGACCGGTACAAAATACCCTTGTTCCTGGATGCCTGCCGCTTTGCAGAAAATGCTTATTTCATACAACAAAGAGAAGAAGAGTTTGCCCACATCCCGGTAAAAAAAATTGCGCAGGAGATGTTTTCCTATGCGGATGGCTGCACCATGAGCGCAAAAAAAGATGCCTTTGCTAATATAGGCGGATTCCTTGCACTAAGAGAAGATCTGCTTGCACAGCATTGCAGAAATATGCTTATTCTCACGGAAGGATTTCCTACTTATGGTGGCCTTGCAGGGCGAGACCTTGAAGCCATTGCCATTGGCCTGGAAGAAGTGATGGAAGAACATTACCTGCAATACCGCATCCGCAGTATTGAATACCTGGGTGCAAAAATTACGCAGGCCGGAGTTCCTATTATGCAGCCTACCGGTGGCCACGCTGTGTACCTCGATGCTAAATTATTTTTACCGCATATTCCTGTAAGGCAATACCCTGCCCAGGCATTGGCTGCAGCATTGTATGTGCATGCCGGTATCAGGAGCGTAGAAATAGGCTCCCTCATGTTTGGCAAATACGATGCTCAGCATCAACTTATTCCGGCAGCACAGGAACTGGTGCGCCTCGCCATTCCCCGGAGAGTATATACCCAAAGCCATATTGATTATGTGGCCGAAGCTATTATTGAAGTATTTGAACAGCGCCATGAAATCCGCGGCCTGCAGGT
>DGQO01000281.1:7588-16026 GCA_002400445.1 Chitinophagaceae bacterium UBA4412 | reverse complement strand
CCATTAGCATTAAATACATTTTTCTGCATAATCACCCGGTTGCTGCCCTCCATATAGATAGCCATGGTGTTTTTGTCAAACACGTTGCCCTGCAGGTATCCATCATTAATTTCTTTAAGTAAAAGGCCATAGGCAGCTTCGCCCCAGTTATGAAAGAAATGATTATTAAACATTCTTACAAACGAAGAAAACATCACTGCTACACCGGCGCCATTGTCTTCAAATGTATTGCCGATGTAGGTATCATTATTTGAAAACATAAAATGCAGTCCGTACCTAAGGTTGTGGTGAGACACATTGTTCCATACAAGAGAGTGTGTAACAAATTCAAAATAGATACCGTCTCTGTGCCCCGTAATGGTATTGCCAATGATGATGATATTCTCACTTTTCCAGGCATGTATTCCGTTGCCGCTATTTTGTTCTTCTTTCTCCGTGGAAGTAAACACATTGTTTTTAATGAGACAATCCCGGCTAAACTGTGAGTACACACCAAAGAATGCTTCATTAATAATATTGTCCTCGATGGTTACGTGGTGCTTATTATAAATTTTAATAGCGGCAAAGTCGGTAAGACTGGATACACCACAGCGCTCCAGCACCAGGCCTGTAATGGTTACATAGCTGGCTTTTACAGACAGAATTTCATATTTCTTTTCACCATCCAGCACTGGGCGGCCGATGCCCCGCAGCACTATAGATTTGGTGATTTCGATATTCTGTTCCCGGTACAATCCCTTATGCACTGAAATGGTATCACCGTCATTCGCCATCGCCAGGGCCTGCGTAATACTTTGGCAGTACCCGGCTTGCTGCTTTACATCAATGTTCCTGGCTTGCACAGTGGTGCAAAAAATGCAGGATATTAAAAAGAGTTTCTTCATTTAATCAAATCATTCCAGCTCACCTCGGTGGCTTTAAATTTTTCAGTAAGACTTTCAGCCTCCGCCCCTTTTGCGCAGCCGATAATATTGCCATTCATTGGCCCATGAATTTCTGCGCTGTGGAGTAGCTTAGCCTCCTGCACATTGAGCAGTTTTTCCGGAGAACCAAAGTCTGCAACAAAAACATCTTTGATGTCTTCAGCTTTTACTGTACCTGCTTTATAGAAAGCCTGCATGCAATGCATATCATCAAATTTAAATGCTTTGCCTTTTTTGGTAAGTATCTCACCGGCATAGCCAGGTTGGGTAATGGTCATCTTGCAAAAATTACAATTATCTTTTCCGGCTACAATAGGAGAGGGCGTTACAGAGCAACTGCTAAGGGTGCACAGCATGAGTNNATCCAACCACCAATATCCGGAATAGAGTAAGCACCAAAATTGAGTAATTGTTTAAAGCCAATAAGTGGCGGCTGGTAAGCCATGCCTGGCACTACAATAGCAGCGGCAGGATTAAGTTCGTGGCCATAGTTATATTCCCAGCGCCAGAAATCATACATAGCTAAAATGCCAAAGAGCACAAAAGTGAAAAATAAAATGTTCAGCAATCTTCTGCGGCCAACAATTGCCGTGAGTAAGAATGCTGCAGCAAAAAATGCAATGATATATGGCAATACCGTGAATTCAATAAAATCTTCATTGTGAAGCGTCTTCATACCTATGTAATGGTTTAAACCATTGATAATATCCACATTGCCTTTAAGGCCATTGGCATGAATTTGCATACTTAAGCCTTCTGGGTATTGCGGGGCTGCAAGTTCTATGCGCCAAATGGGTGTGAATAAAACAAATACCAGTCCTACTGCTGCAACGAGTAATAAGATTCTTGTGACATTGCCAATCTTGTTTTTCATTTTATGTATTTTATTTTTAATTGCGCTCTGGAGAAAATGAGAAGGAATTTGCCTTACGGGGTCCCGTGCTGCAAATTCCTCGTCATTATTCTATTTCAAACTTAAAATTACAGCACTACTTCTTTGCTGGTGGCAAGAGTACGCCGTCTACTACATAGATGATGCCATTTGATGCAGGTATAGTGGTTACCACATTTACGTTTCCGTTCAAAGTGATTTTTCCGTCTTTTACATTCAGGGTCACATTGTCACCATTCACCATATTGAGTGTTTGGCCGTCTGTAAGGTATTCAGGCTTAAGTACGCCTACATACACGTGGTATTGCAAAATGTTTTGTAAGTCTTCTTTTTTATCTGCTTTCATAAGACCATCTACAGTACCTGCAGGTAATTTATCAAAAGCAGCATTAGTCGGTGCAAATACCGTGAAAGGTCCTGCATTAGATAAAGAAGAAACGAGGTCTGCTTGTTTTACTGCCGCCACAAGTGTGGTATGGTCAGGAGAACTCATTGCTACTTTTACAACGTCTTTTGCCGACAAGCTATCCTGCACATTTTCCTGACCACCGGCTGGTGCGGATTGGTCAGTAGAAGTTGTTGTTGTTGTTGTAGAACTGTCTGGAGCATTGCAAGCGAATAAGCTGCCGATTACGAGGAAGAAAATGAAAAGTTTTTTCATAAACTTAAATTTATTTAGGTGAGTGGTTGTTTTGGTTCCGTGCTGAGTACTTTTTATCGGCTTCATTGGCGTCGCACTCTTGTACATGAATAATGCTATTCTTCCTTCTTGCNNCTTTTAGAAAATGCGGCGTACTAAACAGTGCAAGTGAGTGATACCGTTAAACCAACAAAAGGCTGGCCACGATGTTGATTAAAAGTAATCGCCGGTCACAAAAAATATTTCAAAAAACTGGTTTTAAAAAAATCAGCCGGTGCAAAAATTTGCGCCGGCTGACTATTCATATTATTTGCGTGCTACAGGAGCGCTGGTGTCTGCGGCTGGCATATTCTTACCAGTACTGAACAACAGCGGCACTTTACTACCTGCAGGTGATATTCTGATATAACCCTGCATTTCCTGGTGCAAAGCACTGCAGAAATCTGTGCAATAGAATGGGAACATTCCTGGTTTTTCAGCAATCCATTTCAAGGTTTGTGTTTCTCCAGGCATAATCAATAATTCACCATTATCTGCACCTTTTATGGCAAAGCCATGAGGTACATCCCAGTCTTGCTCCAGGTTGGTTACATGGAAATAAACTTCATCGCCGGCAAATACACCTTCAATATTATCTGGTGCAAAGTGTGAGCGGATACAGGTCATATATACATCTACCCTGTTTCCTGTGCGCACCACCTTAGATTCAGCCTCGCCTTTAGTAACGTATTTATTCATGTTTTCTTCAATCTTGAAGAACTTAACAGACT
The DNA here is from genome assembly GCA_002400445.1 of Chitinophagaceae bacterium UBA4412. Classification (GTDB taxonomy): domain Bacteria; phylum Bacteroidota; class Bacteroidia; order Chitinophagales; family Chitinophagaceae; genus Ferruginibacter. Next base: position 12,801 of record DGQO01000281.1, on the reverse strand, counting down.
TATCCCTGATTTTAGAAGCTTCCACTGCTTGTGCATAGTGTGGTTCACCAATAGTAGGGAAGTCAAGAATCAACTGCATCTTATCTCCGCTGATATCATACAACTGGGCACTTTGAGCCAGTTCCGGGCCAGTAGGCAAGTAACGGTCTTTAGTGATTTTGTTATACGCAATCAGGTATTTGCCGTTTGGCTTACGGCTGTCGCCACCAGGAATACACAAGTGACCCACAGAGTAGTAAGTAGGAACCCTGTCTAAGATCTGAAGATCTGAAATGCGCCATTTTACTACTTCGCTGCTCACAAAGAAAGTGGTGTAAGCATTACCTCTGCCATCAAATTCAGTATGTAAAGGGCCAAGGCCTGGCTTCTTCACTTCACCATGTAATACAGACTCATACTTAAGTACCGGAATACCCTCGTAATCACCTGCATAAGATTTGTCTTCAATAGCCTTCAGCATTTTAGTGAAACTGAATACAGGAACAAGAGCGGCAAGTTTACCACTACCTACAATGTATTCACCTGTTGGGTCTACATCGCAACCATGTGGCGACTTAGGACATGGCATGAAATAAACGATATCTTTTAATTCTGCTACATCCAGTACAGTAACTTCTGTTCTGATTTCAGAAGTGGCCGTATGTGTTTTCTCATCGTATTTATTGTGTGCATACCGTACGCTCTGCTTACGGCCTTTGCCAGCTTTTAGGTATTCTTCGGCCTTCTTCCAGTTTACAGCCATGATAAAGTCTTTATCCCGCTGAGAAGCATTTACTTCAAGCAAGGTATTAGCCTGCTCACTGTTATAGCAAGTAAAGAAGAACCAGCCGTGAGACTTTCCTTTACCGGCATGGCTAAGGTCAAAGTTTACACCGGGGCATTTAAGCTGAAATGCAATTTCCATATTACCATCTTCTTTACCTACGCTGATAAAGCTGATGTAACCCTTAAAGTTTTTCCTATAGGTGTTAATAGGAACGTCGCCATTTGCATCATCTGGCGGAACGCTAAACCTTGTACCTGCAACAACGTATTCTGTGTTTTCTGTGATGAAAGGAGAACTGTGGTTACCTGCACTGTTTGGCAGTTCGATGATTTCACTTGTGCGGAAAGTGGTGAGATCCACTCTGGCCACACGGGGTGTATTGTTGGCATTGGCAAATATCCAGCGGCCATCAATTTCTCCATTGGTTTGAGATAGATCCAGGTGATGCTGGTCGTCCCAGGGTACAAAACCATGTGAGGTATTCAGCATTGGCTTTGTTTCTTCGCTGTATCCCCATCCTTTTTCGGGGTCAACAGAAAATATGGGAACAACCCTAAGCAACCTGCCGCTAGGCAAGCCATACACACTCATTTGGCCGCTGAAGCCGCCTGAAACAAAATTGTAAAACTCATCATACTTACCGGGTGCAACATACACCTTGCTTGCAGCGTCTGAGTTTACGGCGCTGGCCGAGTTTTTTGGCTTACATCCCTGGAAGCTGAGTCCGGTGATGCAGATACCTGCGATTAGGAAACTTAATTGATTTCTCATTTGATTCTTTTATTTATAGTGTTGGTTATTTTACTCCGTCGTTTTCTCTCATGTATTCGTATAAAGAACGTGCGTCATCATCAGCAAGATTTTGATTAGGCATACGCACCAGGCAAATTTCAAGCTGAGCCTGTGCTTTTGGATCTTTATTCAACATTGCATCTGTATTTGTAATAAAATTCATGATCCACTCAGCACTGTGGCGGCTTGTTACACCTTTCCATCCTGGGCCTACTAACTTCTCGTCGGTTGTTTTATGACAGCTTGCGCATTTCACCTGGAAAGTTTTTTCACCTTTGTCTGCCATCGCTTTATCCAGGTTAGCTGGCACATCAACTTTGGTAAATTTACCTTCGCCACGATTGGGGTCGTATGATGGATTTCCTGAAGCGGTAGTAGTGGGTTCGGTTGATGCAGCACCCGTTGTAGGTTCTACATTAGTACCAGCGCCACCGCCGCATGCATAAAAAGCTGCCGAAATAGCCAGCATCAAAATTGTTTTCTTCATATTGCGTATTTTTCTGTTTTTGAATGCACAAGATTAGCGACTGATTACCCAGATTTTTATGCGTTCAGTCATAACTGCTTAAAAGCAGTTTTTTACTTGGGTTTTCCTGGATTTTAATGATTTTAATCAGTTTTGCACCCCCTGCAATACATGGTTTTCCCGCTGTAATGGCTTATTTTTGAGGGTATTGAACGCTTTCGTATGGTAGATACCGATATTTTATTAGCCCTTGGCGCAGCATATAAGCAGGTACAAGCGGGAGAGTACATTTTTAGAGAGGGATCGGTAGCTTCATTTTACCATCAATTGGTGTCCGGTAGGGTGCGCTGGAGTAATTTTGACGAGAGCGGAAAAGAATTCATTCATAATCTTATTGAAGGAGGAGAAAGTTTTGGTGAGTTACCCATATTTGATGGCGAGCCCTATGCAGCCAATGCAGTGGCAGATGAAGATTGCGTTATGCTACGTTTGCATATTCCCGTTTTCAAGCAATTGCTTACAGAACAACCGGAATTGCACTTTGAGTTTTCGAGGCTATTAGCACAAAGGCTCCGGTTTAAATTTGTCTTAAGTAAAGAACTTGGCAGCCATAACCCGGAAAGCAGCATCCTTGCCTTGCTCAAACATTTGAAAGCCCGTAGGAAAAACGTATGTAGTGATTGTACACGCATTAATCTTACCCGGCAGCAAATAGCCAATATGACCGGCCTGCGTGTGGAAACGGTGATACGCACCATGCGTAATCTCCATGATAAAGGTAAGTTGCAAATTGAAAAAGGGAAAGTGTATTGCTGATTATGATTCAAATCACAACAGCCAGGTATATCCTAAACTATTTTTGCCAACAAAAATTTCATGCAGTTTTTTCTCCGAAGAAATATAAAGATAGCCCTGTTTAATCTTGCCATTGTAGCCACGCTTGGTTTTCTATTGCGGGCCAAAATTGCTTTTCCTATTCCTTTCATAGAGCAGAAACATTTCTTACACGGTCACTCTCATTTTGCGCTGTCTGGCTGGATTTCCCATTTGTTGATGGTGCTGCTGTTAATGCGCCTGCCGGTAGTTATCAGTCCAAAATTACAAGCAAGGTTTCGCCTCATTTTGATCCTAAACCTTGTATGTGCTTACGGGATGGCGCTTGCCTTTTGTTACCAGGGCTATGCTACGATCTCTATCATTTTTTCCACGGCATCTATCCTGGTAGCCTATATTTTTACGGCAACGTATTTTTCGGCAACTGCCGGAATGAAATCCAACAATTTACCATGGGCCAGGACTGCTCTATTCTTTAACGTATTTTCTTCACTGGGTACCTGGATACTGGCGTTCATGATGTTCATGCATGTGGAGTCTGAGCAAGGATACCTCTCAACGGTTTTATTCTTTTTGCATTTCCAATATAATGGCTGGTTCATTTTTGCCGGTGTGTACTTAGCCCTTGATATGCTACGGCAAGAGGCAGTAGCTAAAATACCCGCATATGTATTGCCTGGTGCGGCATTATCCTGTGCTTTCACGTATGTTTTATCACTACCGGTGATGCTGGAAATTCCCTGGCTAATGTTGCTCTGTGGCATTTCAGCAGTATTCCAGTTGTACTTTTTTGCCGTCATTTTTAATAGATTAAAGCTGGGGGCAATAAAACCGGGCGGCGGTATAGTATCATTGTGGCTTTTTCGGGGGGCCTTGCTTGCACTCGCTTTAAAGCTGGTACTTCAATGCTTCTCTGCGGTGCCTATGTTTGCGCAATTTGCCTTTGGCAGCAGGCCGATTATTATTGGATACCTGCACCTTGTTTTCTTACTCATTGTAAGTTTTTTCCTGCTGGCTTACCTGCTTGCCGGAAAATTTGTTCATAATAATAATGCCATAAGAACCGGGATGATAATTTTTGCCATCGGTGCTTTACTTAATGAAACGTTACTACTCACCCAGGCGATAGGTAATGCAATCATGGAACCCATTTCCTCTATGCCATATTTGTTACTCTCTGCAGCATTCCTTCTTTGTACGGGGGCCTTTATCATCTTTTTTTCAGCCCGAAGTTTCGATATGGAAATCAATCAAGAGGAGCGCCTCGTACTTTCATGAATGATGCTGCCAAAAATGAAGTTGTTCAGAAGGCGTATTTTACGGGAAGATATTTCTGCCAGCTCTCCTAATCTGCCTCTTTAAGGAGGCCAGAATTAATATTATCTAATAGAATGGATATCCGACACTTCAATTTTTAGGTAGCGGGTAATAAGATGGTAAACATTGTTCCTTCTCCAATAGCACTTTCCGCTTTTATAAAACCATGGTGGTTTTCCACAATCTTTTTGGCAATGGCAAGGCCAATGCCGGTGCCATCATACAGCCTTCCATTAAGCCGCTGAAAAAGGCCAAAAATCTGCTCCTTGTATTCTGGCTCAAACCCAATTCCATTGTCCTTGACGGCTATAAAAGCAAACCGGGCTTTTGAATCTGCGCCCACGCTTTTAAGGAGTTCAGCATCTGCCAGGCCACCGCTGATGCGAATTTCAGGCAGATCCTTGTCGGTAAACTTCAATGCATTACTCAGGAGATTTTGGAAAAGTTGATGCATTTGACCTTTTACCGCCAGTACTTCAGGAAGGGCTTGCGTGAGAATAACTGCCTTTTTTTCTGCAATTACAATTTCGAGATCATCAATAATTTGCAGAATTACGTTTTCTAATTTTACGGGTGTGTGCGGTAGTTGACTGTTGGATAATTTTGATAGCGTGAGTACGTCTTCGATAAGTACCTGCATTCTTCCGGAGGCGGAGATCATTTTGTGCAGGTATCCTGCTTCTTCTTTACCGAGCTTATCCAGCAATTTGGATTCCAATAAGTGACCAAAGGCCTGTATTTTTCTCAAAGGCTCCTTCAAATCATGCGAGGCAACAGATGCAAACTGCATCAGGTCTAAATTTGACCTTTCGAGTTGTGTATTGGAATCCCTGAGCAGGCGTGAAGTGTTCTGGAGTGCCTCAAAGCTGGATGCAAGTTGTTCCTGCGATTTCTTCTTCTCTGTTACATCAGTGTGTGTGCTCACAATGCCATCAAACATTTTCACAATGGTGGTTTCAATCCACCGATCACTTTTTTTATAATAAGTTTCTGTATGGGCTGTATTTCCTGTTTCAACCACAGATACACAATGGCCCA
>DGQO01000281.1:0-7449 GCA_002400445.1 Chitinophagaceae bacterium UBA4412 | reverse complement strand
ATATAATGCGCATCATTGTTTAGCATTATTTCTTTCTCTATGGAACTGCCACTTGCCATCACAAGCTGCACATCATTTACAAGGTCTTCGTCCTGTATATTGTGGGTGATATCTTTGATAGAGCGACCTACATCAGAAGGAATGAGATTAATAAGCCGCAAAACGCCGGGGCTAAATTTCCGGATAATCATTTCTTCATCAATGAAGATTTGCCCGATGTCAGAATTACGGAAATAATTATCCAGGTCATCATTCAATTCAACCAGTTCTTTTATTTTATCCTGGTGCTCACTACTCACCGTATGAAGTTCTTCATTCAGTGATTGTAATTCTTCATTTGTACTCTGCAATTCTTCATTAGTAGAAATCATTTCTTCATTTGCACTCTGCATCTCCTCATTTGCACTTTCCAGTTCTTCTATCACAGCCTGCAAATTTTCCCGGGTATCATTTAGTTCCTTCTCCAGTTCCGCAATGCGATCTGCCGAAGTAATAGTTTGATCAGTTACATCCTGTGTAATCCTGCTGGCTTGCCGATCTTCTTCAAGGATGAGGAAAAGATAAGGCTGTGTATAATCCTGCGGATTAAGGTATGGGCGAATGATAACGTTAATATATTTTTTTTCATTACCATCATGTACCGCCACCTTGTTCATTACCACCGGTTCATCATTCGTTAATGCTTTTCTTAGTGCTATACCGAGCGCTATCGAAAGATCCTGTCCTACCAATTTTAGCACACTTAAATTAAATTGTTGCTCAGGAAAATGGAGAAAATTTCTAAAGTTGCCAAGGGCTTGTTTTACATTCAGGTCCTTATCTACCATGATCCCTGCCATGTTTCTTTCTTCCAGCAATGTTTCTTTAAAACATTCGGACAAGTGCTGCAAAGGGTTTTTCTGCTTCACGGTGTAAGCGCTGCGGTACGATAAATTATCGAGTGGAGAAAAAACGGTTTCCCGTTCTGCTACCGCCGTTTTAGAAATGCATTTATACAATTTCCATTTGCGATCCACCTCTTGGAGGGCGGGTCTTAACAGGCCAACATGCTCACTGTTACCCAGTAGTAAATAACCATTCAGGTTGAGTGCAAAATATAGTTTGTTCAATACTTTTCTCTGCAAATCATTGTCCATATAGATAAGCATATTGCGGCAGGATACGAGATCAACACGGCTAAATGGCGCATCTCTTAAAATATTGTGATTGGCAAAAACCACCATCTTCCGCACCACGGAAATAACCCGGTAGCCTTCATCTTCTTTTTGAAAATATTTTTCCAAAAATTCTCCCGGCACATCCTTCTCTATTGAAAAAGGGTATAAGGCACGGGAGGCATGATCGAGTGCCGCTGCATCAATATCTGTAGCAAATATTTTTACCTGTGCTGCTTTAGGGTTACGCTGCAAATAGTCCTGTAGCAGGATAGCCAGGGAATATGCTTCTTCACCAGTACTGCAGGCTACGCTCCACACTTTTACCAGCTCCGCGGGCGCTTTGCTATTCATGAGCTGTGGAATAGCCATCTGGCGCAAAATAGTAAAGGGTTCTGAATCTCTGAAAAACCTTGTTACGTTAATCAGGAATTCTTTGCCTAATATTTTTTGTTCTTCTTCATTTTCCTGCAGCTTAAGAAAATACTTATCAAGCGATTTGATTGATAACTCTGCCATCCTTTTTGCAATGCGCCGGAAAAGAGTTGGTCTTTTATAATTAAAGAAATCATTACCTGTTTGTTTTTTGAGCAAGGCCAGGATTTCTTTGAGCAAAGCTTCATCCTTAAGCGCATACAAACGGAGGGAGCGAACGAGTGGTGGCTCCGAAATAAATTCCAAAAGTTCTTCGCCGATGAGCTCTGGTGGTAAAATCATATCCGCCAGGCCAGTGGCTACAGCACTATTTGGCATGCCGTCAAACGCTGCGGTGCCAGGATCCTGCACAATGACCAAACCTCCGGCGTTTTTAATTTCTTCTATACCACGGGTGCCATCGGTGCCTGTGCCTGAAAGTACAATACCCACAGCGTAGCCTCCATTGTGTGCAGCCAGGGAGGAGAACAGAACATCAATGGCATAATTTGGTAATTTGTTTTTCTGTTTTTGTTCCAGTTGCAGTAGGCCATCTTTTACAGAAATCAGTTTACCGCTTGGAATTACATAAATATGGTCAGCCTCCAGCACGGTGTCGTGTTCAGCTTCCATCACACGCATGAGTGTATGCTTGGCCAGCAAATCTCCCAGCATACTTTTATGATCGGCAGAAAGATGCTGCACCACTATAAATGAGCAGCCGGTATCCATCGGCATATTATCAAAAAGATCATGTAATGCTTCAAGACCGCCGGCGGATGCGCCAATGCCAATGACAAAATGTTTTTTCTCCCGGGTTGATGTATACTGATAGGTCATGTATTATTTTCGTAACTGTTCTTATCCTTAAATTTGGTGCCAGCTAATTAAAGGCCATGTCAGAAAGATTAAAAATATTATTAATTGAAGATGATCCGGACGATGTGGAATTGCTGGAGACGGCATTTAAAGACAATGATGTGGCTGCAGATTTTTTAGTCATTTCTCAGGGAGACAAGGTATTGCCTTACCTGCTTGCAGCAGATACTTTACCAGACATAATGCTGCTGGATCTTAATCTGCCTAAGGTGCACGGCAGAGATGTATTGGCCAGTGTGAAAGCTGCAAAGCCACTCTCTGAAATGCCGGTTATTATGCTTACTACCTCATCAGCACAATCTGATATCGAATTTTGTTTAAATGCAGGAGCAGATTATTATTTTACAAAGCCTACACGACTTAATGATTTTGCTGCTATTGTTAAAACTGTGATCACTGCCACCAGCAGGTAGGGGAAAATATTCAACAACTTTATCCTTCAACAACTAAGGGCGGGAGCCATACAATTTCTTATTTTCATTGCCTAAAATAATCGGTTCTACAAAATTATATGGCGATACAAGCAAATTTTTTTTCGGGCAAATCAGAGACGGAAGCCATCTTGCGTTTACATGATTGGGAACAAAGCACACTTGGCAGTATCGATACCTGGCCGCAAAGTTTAAAAACATCTTTAAATATTCTCCTTCGTTCCGGATCTGCAATGTTATTGTTCTGGGGGAAAGATTTAGTGGGCTTCTATAATGATGCTTACAAAGCCGGCCCCGGCGCAGACGCAAATGCGCTGGCTTCGCCTGCCCGACTGGCATGGAAAAATCTGAATGCAGATCTGATCCAGGTGCTGCAAAGCGGTAAGCCATTTACAAAGCAGCATGCGTTTGTGGAAGACCCAAATTCAGATGGGCAGGAAAGCTTTTGGAATTTTTGCTACAGTATAGTGCCTGATGAGGCAGGCAACAATGCGGGTGTAATGGTAGTTTGTAACGAAATAATTGACCTTGACACAACCCTGCAATTAAACAAGATAGAGCCTAAACTTTCATTTGCTATTGAAGCTGCAGGATTAGGCACCTGGGATTATAATATTCTTACAAAAGAATTTAGCTATAACCACCGCCTAAGAGAATGGCTTAATGTTCCGGCGGACCAGATATTTACGTTTGAATATTTTCTAAGAAATGTTTTTGCAGCCGATCGGGAAAGAATGCAAAGCAGTATCAATGCTGCACTTGCAGGAAAAAATAATGGATCACTTTATGAAACTTATCGCCTTCCCATTCTTCACGCTGATTTGCTTAGGATGGTACAACTCACGGGCAAAGTCTGGTTTAATGAAGCAGGTGTCGCCTATCGGATTACAGGTGTGAGCCAGGATATTACGGATCAATCGAATCATCTGCAAATGTTTGCAGAAAAGGAAGAATTGTTTCGCATTGCACTGGAAGGAAGTAAACAAGGTACTTTCGATTTTAATCCGGTAACAGGTGCTTTAAACTGGGATAACAGAACAAGGGAAATCTTTGGTTTGAGTGCCCATGCACATTTAGATTATTCAGTTTACAAATCTGCCCTCCACCCGGATTTTGACACCCTTACGACAACCGCCCTTACACCTGCAGCGCTTAAGGCAAATAATGGAATGTACGAAGTCGAATACCAGATTACTGGAATTGAAGACCTGCAAAATCGCTGGGTTTGCTCCCGTGGTAAAGTAAGTTTTGACAGCAATGGCCAGCCTGTGCGTTATACTGGTATGGTGCAGGATATCACTACTCAAAAAGATGCAGAGGCAGCCCGGCTGCGCCTTACAGCAGAACTTGAGCAAAGTCAGCAGAATTTTAGAAGTATAGTAGAACAGGCTCCCCTGGGAATTGCCATCTTTAAAGGAAAGAACTTTGTAGCGGAAGTGGCCAACGATGCTTACCTGGAACTTGTAGACAAGAACAAGGAGCATTTCATTGGGCGACCGCTTTTTGATGTATTACCCGAGGTAGAGGAAATTGTACGGCCCCTGCTCACAAAAGTGCTGGAAACTGCCATGCCTTTTATTGCGGAGGAATTTCCGGTTAGGCTTAGCCGTTACGGTGTACAAAGTGGGTTGTCGTATTTCAATTTAATTTATCATCCCATCAAAAATGCCGAAGGCGGGGTTGAAAGCGTGGCCGTTGTGGCAAACGAAGTAACCTCCCTTGTTTTGCAAAAGCAGCAGCTCTCCCGAAGTGAGCAGGCGTTCCGGATGCTTGTGATGCAATCGCCGATAGCAATGGCCATTATAAGAGGAGAGGAGATGCGCATCGAAATGGCAAATGATGCAATGCTCAATTTTATTTGGAGAAAAAAGAGGGAGGATGTTTTAGGTAAAAATTTACTGGAAGCATTTCCGGAACTCGTATCACAGAAATATCCTGACCTGCTGAAAGAGGTGATGATCCAAAACCGCATTCAGAGCGAAAGAGAATCGAAGGCCATAGTAACCGGTGATGATGGAGAGCGGGAATTTTGGGTTGATTATAATTATCACCCGTTACCTAATACCCAGGGTGTAGCAGATGGCCTCATGATTACCGTAAATGATGTAACGGATAGAGTACTTGCCCGCAAGCGGGTAGAGGAAAGTGAGCAACGCAGCCGCCTTGCCATAGAAGCTGCGGGCCTGGGCACTTTCGACTGGGATCTAAGCAACAATCATTTTGAATGCGAGGAAAAACTGAAAGAAATTTTCGGTTTCGATCCTGCCCTGCCGGTAAGCCATGATCAACTGCTGGCCACCTACTTGCCAGAAGACAGGCCGAGGAGGGATGCCGCGGTAGATATCGCTAAAAAAACAGGAGCCTTAATTTATGAAACCCGGGTTGTGCAACCGAAGGGTAATCTTCGCTGGCTTCGGGTTTTTGGAAAAGTAAAATTTGATAAGGCCGGAACTCCGCTAAAGATTTACGGAACTGTGCTGGATATAACCGACGATAAGGAAAACACGGCAGCATTGGAGAATAGTACAGCGAGGCTTAACATTGCTATAGACACCGCTGAGTTAGGCACCTGGGAGTTGAATATGAAATCGCACCAGCCGTTTTACTCTGCTCGCTACCTGGAAATACTCGGTTTTGACCCTGCAGATAAACCAACAGCAGATCAATTGCTGCATAGAATTCATCCTGCAGATTTACCGCATCGGAATGAAATGCTGAAGAAAGCTTTACTCACCGGGAGCCTGGATATGGAACTGAGGATATTACCAGATGAGCATACGATGCGCTGGGTGATGGCAAAAGGAAAAGTGTTTTACGACGAACAAAATATGCCGGAGAAAATCCTGGGTACGCTCATGGATATTACCGAAACAAAGAATAGCATGAATATGCTGCTGGAAAGTGAGCAGCGTTTTAGAAATGTAGCCAACAATGCCCCCGTACTTATTTGGATGAGCGGTACGGATATGGGCTGCAACTATTTTAATACCGCCTGGCTCAATTTTACAGGCCGCACCATGGAGCAGGAAGCTGGCAATGGCTGGGCAGAAGGTGTGCACCCAGATGATTTTGAGCGCTGCCTTAAAATTTACACAACTCACTTTGCAATGCGCACGCCGTTTTACATGGAATATCGCTTGCGCCGGCATGATGGTATGTATCGCTGGCTATCAGATAATGGTGCGCCACGCTTTACGGCCGATGGCATCTTTGAAGGGTTCATCGGAGCTTGCAGTGATATCCATGATACCCGTACCGCTGCTGAGAAAATTGAAAAAAGCGAATTACTGTTTAAGACAATCAGTAATGTATCACCGGTGGGCCTGTGGATGGCTGATGTAAAAGGAAACTGCAGTTTTGTAAATGACACCTGGATAAACTGGACTGGCATTCCGTTTAACGAACAGTTAGGCCAGGGCTTTGTGAGCGCTATCCATGCAGATGATCGCCACCGCATATTCAATGCATTCTTAGAATGCCAGGTTACCCAATCGAAATTTACAGAAGAGTTTCGCTTGCATAGGCCAGACGGCAGCATTCGGTGGTGCCTGAATGATGGTTCTCCTTTTTTTGATGCCCAGGGTAACTATGCCGGCTATGCCGGCTCTGTTACGGATATCACCGAAAAGAAGATGGTAGAAGTAGAATTGGAAAGGAAAATTGCAGAACGCACTGCAGCATTGGAAAAGAGTAATAGCGAGCTTGAGCAATTTGCTTATGTAGCCAGCCATGATTTGCAGGAACCCCTTCGTAAGATCAAATTTTTTACAGAACGCTTAGAAGGTCGTCTTGCTGCAGATGTACAGGCAAAGGAATATTTTTCAAAAATTCAACGCTCTTCAGATCGGATGAACACCCTCATCCGTGACTTGTTGGATTTTTCAAGACTATCTACTGCAGATGAAAAATTTGTACGCACAGATCTCGCAGTTGTAGTCGAAAATATTTTGCATGATTTCGAGTTACTTATTGCGCAGAAAAATGCAACATTAGAAATTGATCCCTTACCTGTAATTGAGGCTGTGCCACTTCAAATGCAGCAGTTGTTTTTTAACCTCGTTAATAATGCGCTGAAATTTTCAAAGCCTGGTGTAGATCCGCATATCAGCATCAGTTGTGCGCCGGCAAGCGCAGAGGAAATTGCTGCATTGCAACTTCACAAGGATCTTTCTTACATACACATCCGTGTAGCGGATAATGGAATTGGCTTTGAGCAAGAGTATGCACAACAAATCTTTGTCATTTTTCAGCGTTTGAATGATATGTACACTTTTTCTGGAACGGGAATTGGCCTGGCCCTCTGCCGTAAGATTGCGCTCAACCATAAAGGCAGTATCTATGCAAAAGGTATCGAGAATGAGGGGGCAACATTTCATCTTATTTTGCCCGCAACGCAGCAACTATAGGAGTTTACCCTGGGGAATGGAAGCGATGTTTAACCAAAAATCGTTGATCGTATCCACCGTTTTAAGCAAGCCGTTATAACTGGATGGCTTTACCACGTATGTATTTGCGCCCAGTTCATAGCAGCGGGCAATTTCAACAGCGTTTTCTGTAGTGGAAAAAACGAT
>DGQO01000074.1:4652-5784 GCA_002400445.1 Chitinophagaceae bacterium UBA4412 | reverse complement strand
TTAAATTGCTGCAACTCCGCAAAAGAAGTTTTTGCATTAAACACTTTTACATAAGCGCCCCGCTCTACCAGGCAATTAAGAATGTTTTTCTTTACGCCGCAATCCAGCACGGCCACCCGCAGGTGATCATTGGGTTCGCCCACGGTATAGGCTTCTTGTGTACTTACTGCAGAAGCCAACTCTAGTCCATCCATAGAGGGCACTTCATCGAGCATGGCTTTAAGCTTTGCCACATCATGCTCCTCAGAAGAGAGAATGCAATTCATAGCACCACTGGTGCGCACATGCGCCACAAGGGAGCGGGTGTCTACCCCATCAATGGCTACAATATTTTGTTCCTCCAGGTATTGTTGTAAGGATACATTTGATAAAAAACGACTGTATTTTTCTTCCAGGTTGCGCCCGATAACGGCTTTTACTTTTACACTATTGCTTTCTACATCTTCGGGCTTTACGCCATAATTGCCTACATGCACCGTATTCATAATAAGCACCTGCCCATAATAGCTGGGATCGGTAAATACTTCCTGGTAGCCCGTCATTCCTGTGTTAAAGCAAATTTCCCCGGTAGCCGTACCTATCTTACCAAATGCAGTACCACGGATGAGTGTGCCATCCTGGAGCAACAAAGAAGCCATATTATCCATCATGTTTTTTCAAATTATGCTGCAAAGAAAACACTTTGCCATTAAAATATTCTGCAAAAAAAAAGCAAACCATTAAAGGTTTGCTTTTATATCATTTAATTTTTTGCATATTATGCTTCTTCTCTTCCGCCGTTTAATTTGTCCTGTAAGGCTTTCAGTTCATCCATTTTGCCATCTGCAGCCAGTTGTGCCTGCTCTGGCCATGTGGTTGTATCGGCTGCGTTGAAGCTTCCTTCTGATGCATCAAGGATCTCTTTAATTTTTTCTGCTGTAGATCCGGCAAGATCAGCAAAAGTTACAATGCCAGCCGCCGTTAATACTTCAGCTATTTTTGGTCCAATGCCTTCAATAATTTTGAGATCGTCCGCTTTAGCAGCTTTCTTTTTTGGGGCCTTCACTTCAGTGGCTACAACTTCAGCAGTCGCAACTTCTTCAGTTCCGCCAGTTTTTTTCCTGGCTGCACCACTACGACGGGTTTTCTTAGC
>DGQO01000074.1:0-4580 GCA_002400445.1 Chitinophagaceae bacterium UBA4412 | reverse complement strand
ACAATACGGTGATTGTGAGAAATGGCTTCTGTACTTTCTGTAGCTTTTGTTTTAGTAATGAGCGGCTCTATATAAGTGCGCAGTGCTTTTGCTTTGGCCAAAGTTGTAGTGATTCTTTTATGGGTAATCAACTGGCAACCGAGGTTCATCAATAATGCTCTCCGGTGAGAAGCGGTTCTGCTTAATTTATTTCCTTTATTTCCGTGACGCATGACATTGTTGTTTTATAAACCTGTACCGTGTCAGGAATTACAGGTTTTGCCCAGGGGGCTTGTTTAAATAATAATGATTTTTAACGGTTAATGATTCGCTACAAGGCGTATTCAATTACTCGTCGTCTAATTTTAATTTGCTCAGGTCCATTCCAAAGCTAAGGCCTCTTTCATGTAGCACCTGGTCAATTTCGCTCAAAGACTTCTGGCCAAAGTTTCTAAACTTCATCAGGTCTTCCTGCTCATATTGTACCAGTTCACTAAGGGAATTAATCTTGGCAGCCTTAAGGCAATTGAAAGCACGTACAGAGAGATCAAGATCTTCGAGTGGCGTTTTCAGCATCTTGCGCAATTGCAAAGTTTGCTCATCTACCATATCTTCTTTCTTGTCTTCTTTAGTATCAAAAGTGATGTTTTCATCTGTGATGATCATCAGGTGCTGGATAAGAATCCGGCTGGCCTGCTTCACTGCTTCTTCAGGGTGAATGGTACCATCGGTAACTACATCAATCACTAATTTTTCAAAGTCTGTGCGCTGCTCCACCCTTGTATTCTCAATAGTGTATTTCACATTTTTGATGGGGGTATAAATGGCATCTACAGGAATGTAGCCAAAATGAGCACTTTTGTCTTTATGTTCTTCTGCAGGCACATACCCACGACCGCGGCCTATGGAGATTTCGATATCCAGCTTTGCGCTGCTATCCAGTGTGCAGATCAATAATTCCGGGTTCATTACTTCAAATGCAGGTGATGCTTCACCAATCATTCCTGCAGTAAACTCGGTTTTATTTTTAATAGATAAAGTAACCTTTTCTGTACTTACATCATGATCTACTTTTGCCTTAAAACGAACTTGTTTAAGGTTAAGAATGATTTCAGTAACGTCTTCTGTAATACCTTTTACAGTAGCAAACTCATGGTCTGCACCGGCCAGGTTGATACCAACGATAGCATAACCTTCCAAAGAATTAAGCAACACTCTGCGCAGTGCATTGCCAATGGTTACACCATATCCTGGTTCAAGCGGGCGAAATTCAAACTGAGCTTCAAAGTCAGTAGCTTTTTGAAGAACAATTTTGTCGGGCTTAACAAAATTAAAAATGGCCATTTGTATTTTGTTTTTACTCCCAGGTTCCACAAGGAAACCTAAGGTTTATTATAAATTAAAAAGACTTACATCTTTCTTTTGCGAAAAGAAATCGATTACTTAGAATACAATTCCACAATCAGTTGTTCCTTAATATTCTCAGGAACACTTTCTCTTTCCGGGTAAGTGATGAATGTACCTTTCATTTCACCTTCGCTCCACTCAATCCAGTTAAACTTCGGATTTTTTCCACGGAGATTACCAGTGATAGCAGTGTTAGCTGCAGTTTTCTGTTTCAGGCCAATTACATCACCTGGCTTACAGCTATAAGATGGGATATTGAGCACTTCACCATTTACGGTAACGTGCTTATGGCTTACCAACTGGCGAGCGCCCTGGCGACTCACAGCAATACCCATGCGGTATACGGTGTTGTCTAAGCGTGCTTCAAGCAATTTAATCAGGTTTTCACCTGTTACGCCTTTGCGCCTGCTGGCTTCATCAAAAGTTTTGCGAAATTGTTTTTCGAGCAAACCGTAAGTGTATTTAGCTTTTTGCTTTTCTTTAAGCTGCAAGCCATACTCGCTAAGGGTTTTGCGCTTCTTTGTGCCACCGTGCTGGCCGGGAGGGTTACTGTTTTTGCTTAACCATTTGCCATTTCCGGTGATCAATTCTCCAAACCTGCGGGAGATTTTTGTTTTGGGGCCTGTGTAACGTGCCATAGTAAAATTTGATTTTTTAGTGACGATGCATCATTATAAAAATCGTAAAATGAATAATGCACCCGTTTGTAAATATATTTATTGTGTAACATGGGTTGTAACTGGCATTATACTATAATAAGCCTACAGCCCTCTTGGTTAAACTTCTTAAACCCTTCTCTTCTTGGGAGGACGACAGCCATTGTGTGGCAGCGGGGTAATATCTTTTATACTGGAAACTTCAAGACCATTCTGAGATAAAGAACGGATAGCGCCTTCACGACCACTGCCCGGACCTTTAACCAATACGTCTACTCTTTTTAAACCTGCATCCAATGCTACTTTTGCAGCATCTGCGCCGGCCATTTGAGCAGCGTAAGGTGTATTTTTCTTACTGCCTTTAAAGCCCATTTTACCAGCAGATGACCATGAAATTAACTGGCCCTGCTTATTGGTTAAACTGATGATAATGTTGTTGAAGCTGGCTGTGATGTGTGCATCTCCGTGTGCTTCCACTTTTACAACTCTTTTTTTTGCGGCTGCTTTTGCTCCTTGCTTACCGCCCTGTGCTTTTGCCATAATCTGAAAAAATAGGTAATCATTTATAAAATAAACCCCGATAACCGGGGCTGAAACAACCCTCCCGCTGACTTAACGATCCGGCGCTGTTTCAAGAAATACAAGTCAGTATATAAGCTAAAAGCTAATAGCAGGGCTATTAGCTGTTTAAATTATTTCTTAGCTACTTTCTTCTTACCGGCAACCGTCTTACGCTTACCTTTCCGGGTGCGGCTATTAGTACGGGTGCGCTGACCACGAAGTGGCAAACCTTTACGATGACGAAGACCACGGTAGCAGGCAATATCCAGCAAACGTTTAATGTTCATCTGGGTTTCACTACGCAGGGCACCTTCTGTTTTAAACTCAGAGTTAATGATATTACGAATTGCAGTTTGCTCATCGTCATTCCACTGGTTCACTTTTTTATTTACGTCAATACCTGCTTTCTCCAAGATGTAAGTAGCAGTAGAACGACCAATACCAAAGATGTAGGTAAGACCTATTTCGCCTCTTTTATTTTTTGGTAAATCGATACCGGCAATACGAGCCATATTATTTTTAAATTTTTAATATTGAAATTCTAAATACTAAAACAGGCAAAAATTGCACTTTTTATTTAGAATTTAGTTTTTTTGAATTTTCGATTTAAAACTATCCTTGCTTTTGCTTGAAGCGGGGATTCTTTTTGTTGATAACGTACAGGCGGCCTTTCCTCCTTACGATCTTGCAATCAACACTGCGTTTCTTTATTGAAGCTCTAACCTTCATTGTTCTAAGTTTTTAATATGTAAAACAGCCGTGCTTTTACACAGCCAATTTGCTATTTGTAACGGAAAATGATGCGTCCACGGGTAAGATCATATGGGCTCATTTCTACCCCAACTTTATCTCCTGGTAAAATACGGATGTAATGCATCCTCATTTTTCCTGAAATGGTGGCCAAAATCTCGTGACCGTTCTCCAGTTTCACCTTGAACATAGCGTTGCTCAGTGCTTCAACTATTGTACCGTCTTGCTTAATAAGTGCCTGTTTAGCCATAAATTTGGGAGCGCAAAGATAGGAGTAAAAATTTAGAATATAAAACAAAAAAGGTATTATTACATAAATAAACCCATCCTTCTTATGAAAAAGATACTCTTTTTAGCCATTATCACGTCTTTATGCTTTTTTAGCTGTTCCAAAAAGGACAATCCGGATCCTGCCCCGCCTGTTGCCTACATGAATATGAAAACCGGCAGCGTATGGAATTACCAGGCCACCAATAACCAACCCCCAACCAGCACATCGAGTTACAGCGTTATTTCAACGAATAAAGACACAACGATCAACAACAATAGTTTTCACGTATACAGTAATGGAAGTACTGGTGCCAGTAGTTATTTCCGCATTAGTGCGTCAGATTACTTCACATTCCAGGCGCTGCCTGCCGAGCTTGGAGGAACAATGGTGGAAAATCTTTACCTCAAAGCAGGCGCTGCCGTAAATACAAGCTGGGTGCAAAATTACAACATCACGTATTCAGGCCTCCCCCTGGCCATAACACTTACCAATAAAATTGTGGAGAAAGACATTAGCCGAACCGTAAATGCAAAAAACTACGCTAATGTGATACACGTGAGCACGAGCATCAGCATCGCCGGGGTACCTGCAAGTTCGCTCACTACCGATATACAGTATTATTATGCTCCCGGGTATGGTATGATTGAAAATACCAGCGTCATCCATTTGAATTACATCGGGATTGTAGCGAATTCAGACATATCCACTACCCTGCAATCGGCCATATTAACTCCTTAAAGCTGGGAGGAAAATATTGATGCGAAATCCTTGCGGATATAAAGTTTAATCAAGCACTTTTACCTCGGTGCGCCGGTTTGATGCACGACCTTCTTCCGATGTATTGGACTCAATGGGTTGTGTCATGCCATATCCTTTGGCGGTTACCCGCTCAGGGCTTATACCCTTGGCTAGCAGGTAATCCATTACAGCCGTGGCACGGTCCATCGATAATTTTA
>DGQO01000059.1:7258-7642 GCA_002400445.1 Chitinophagaceae bacterium UBA4412 | reverse complement strand
GAATTCTGCGCCAATATATTGTTGGGTGTGATAGTTTTCCGGGAAGAGGTTGCTAGCGGTTTTAGCCAGGAAACGGGCGGTATCGTTCAGCACATCATAGTTTTGGTAGAAAGGGTTAAATACAACTTTATGTTTGTTATTGATCACCCGCTGCACGCCAGCCCGCACCATACCTTGCCTGCTGCGCACCCGGTTAAAATCGCTGTTGCCGGTTGGGTCAGGCGTTTCGTTTCCCAACCCGTAAAAATTATTCCAACGGATGAAGTCATAATTGAGGTAAGTAAACAAATCCCACTTACCGAGCAACATGGGAAAATAGCTAGAGTATGTAGCGCTGAATGCATGCTGCTCAATTGAATATTTCAGATCTACTTTGTGCTCCTG
>DGQO01000059.1:4699-7249 GCA_002400445.1 Chitinophagaceae bacterium UBA4412 | reverse complement strand
AGGTGCAATTTGGTCTCTGAAGACTTGGTTATTTCATTATCACAGTCATCGTAAATTAAAGTGCGCTTTGCATTTTTCCGGGTGCCCGATTCATCCAGGTACACATCCATTTTAGGCCCACCAATCAGGCGGAGTTTAATGCCTTTGTCCACATGCCCGGTAATTTTGAAACTATCATTACCATCAATGCCAAACAATCGTATTTCTTTGGTTTGATCGTTCAGAAAAGTTCGACTGTAGAAAGGGTTGTTTTTTACTTTTCCTTTATTTGTTATTTTATAGATGTTTACTGTAGTGCTGGTATCGCTATCACGGCTTACCTCAAAAAGATCATCATCAGCACTGCCGGTAATGGCTACTTCATGGTTGATATAATAAAAATACTGTTCGGCAAATTCGGGTAATTGGGCACGACGGGCTTTTAATTTCTGTGCAATATCAGGTCCCGACAACGGATAAATAGTCTGAGGTAATTGTCGCACCGCTAAGTCAATAACCTCATCGGTCATGGTGGCCTGCAATCCTGCTGCTGTTCGTTTCCAGTCGTTGAGGGTGGTTTCATTCAGGAACCTCCGGTCCAGGTTTCGGGCAGGATCATTAAAAGTGTTTACGTTTTTTAATTCGGGTCCAAAGGTTTGCAATTGCTTTGCATTGGCAGCTTTAATAGCCGGCTTCAGCAATTTGCCATCAAAAAGAGAAAATGCATTATCCCTATCTCTTGGGATGGGCACATAGGTGGTTTTCTTTCCATCTTCAAAGCTTGCCCATCTCCAGTTATCATCATGGCGGCCCCAGTCGCCGATGTACATATCAAATAATCTTGCTTTCAGGAACGCTTGTTGATCCACCCGGTCATCATTATCCTTCAGTGTCTTTTCCAGCATTTTTTCTGTGCCAATGATATTCTTTGAATTGCCAAAATTGGGTGCATTACTCCAGTCTTCATCCGGGCGCTGTTCCAGCATATACAGCGCATCACCAATAGAGTCANNGGCACAATGAGTGAAGCATAAGGATGCGCAATGGTTACCTGGTCATCTGCCAGGTCTTCAATAAAAGTGCCCCTGGCAATGGGCGGCAAAGCACGGCCAAATGTTTTATCTACGCTACGCAATACATATTCATGCTGCGCCTTGTCTCGCAAGCGAATTGAATGTGTTTGCCTTCCTCCTCCCAGCTTGTAGGGTGTGAGTCCGCCGGCAAGGGTATCTAAATAAGCAATAGGAAAGCGGGCAGGTTGATGCCATTCTTTGCGGTAATGCTCGCCCCATAATTTTGTATAAAGTTTAGTTTGATGGTATCTCTCAGAAGCAGGCATTGTAACGGAATCGCCCTGCATTTTTTCCTGCGCCAGAGCGGTGGTACCACAAAAGCCAGCCATCAAAAGCAATATTATTCTTAAATACATAAATTTTATTTTGTAAAGGCATATGCCGGGCTCAATAATAGCAAAATCGTACCACAGCAAAAATGGCTGAAATAAAGTCGATTCTAGTTTACTTTTCTTCGATATATCAAAGGTTTATCCCACACTATGTAAAAAAGTACACAACAGGAAGAATTGCTATTTTTGCCGCTGAAACCCCGAGCCTTGAAACCATATTTCCTTTTTATTCTATTATTTTTTCAATCATTTGCATTCTCCCAGAAACCGGATGCCCCTGGCGTAATTAGTGGCAGTGTGATAGCAGATGCTACAGGCAAGCAGGTAGTAGGAGCCACCGTAAAGGGTATTAATATTTCTATAGCAGGCCATCCAGAAGCCAATACAGTTACAGATGAAGATGGCGGATTCACACTAAATAATCTAGTGGCAGGCTATTACCGTCTCAGCATTACAGCTATCAATTTCGCCGCCATGGATATTGATAGTATTTATCTCCGAAAGGAAAGAATGGATTTTAACCTTGACGACATCAGGCTTGCGGTAGCAGGTAAAGAACTCTCTACTGTGGTTATATATGCAGAAAAACCATTGTTTGAAGATAAAGACGGTAAGCTCACTTTCAATGTAGGAGAGTCAGCCCTGGCTGCGGCCTCAAGCACTACGGAGCTGCTTAAACAAACACCCCTTGTAAGTGTGGATGAAGATGGAAAAATATTGATGAAGGGTAAAGAAGTAAAAATTTTAATTGATGATAAGCCTGTGGAACTCGATGCCCGGCAGTTGCAGGATTTACTGGAAAGCATGCCCGGCAGCATGATTGAAAAAATTGAGGTACTTACTACGCCGCCACCACAGTATGCTAATGAGAGAGGTGGTGTAATTAATATCGTAACCAAGAAAGGCAAAATTGGAAAGAGTGGCCGCCTCAATATTAATTACGGAACCCGTGGTCAGGCTGGGGCAAGCGGAAGCCTGTTCTACCGCAAGCGGGGATTGGCCATCAACCTTTCTGCTGGCTATTCCTATAACAGGTACAACTCTGAGAGTTTTAGTAACCGCAAAAATATTTATGCAGACAGCAGTAATTTCTTTAAAACAACCGGCGAAAACTTTAGCGAAAACGGCAGGCCCAATGCAAGATTGAATGTGGATTACGATTACAA
>DGQO01000059.1:0-4691 GCA_002400445.1 Chitinophagaceae bacterium UBA4412 | reverse complement strand
CCAGCAGTTCAAATTCGAACAACAGTTCTGCCAGTATTTCTTATACACATAAAACAAAAACGGCAGGAGAAATATTACGCATTAATGCAAATACGAATTTTGGTTCAAGCGACGCATTCAGAACTTTTTTTCAGCAATACCTCAGGCCTGATTCTCTTACCGTTTTTGCAGATTCTGCGCAGCGGCAAGTAACCCATGTTAAGAGCAATACACAAAGCCTGCGGCTCAGTTATGATAAACCATTGCCCGGCAAAAAGTGGCAAATAAGCACAGGTACAAATGTATTAAAGAGCAGCAGTGAAAATATTCTCCATACCCTTTATGTGAAAAAGCCGGAAGGGGAGTGGATGGAAAATCCCGCACTGAGTAACGCATTTAAATTTGTGCAGAACGTGTACAGCCTGCGGGCTGCTATACGCTATAATTTTACCGCTAACTTGTACAGTAATGCGGGGGTGCAGCAGGAGTTTTCACAAACCTATTTTCGATTTGTGGATAGCGATAGCAATTACCGCAATGATTATAATAACCTCTTGCCTTTTTGGAACATTACGCAAAAGTGGGATAGCGGTTACACACTTACGCTAAGCTACAAACGCAGCATACAGCGCCCCGGCCTACGCCAGTTGAATCCTTCCATTGATTATGGCGATCCCTTTAACCTGCGATTCGGCAATCCATATTTGCTGCCTTATTTCTCCGACAACATCGATATGACAGCAGGTTACTTTGAAAAGAAATACAATTACAGTTTGTCAGTAGGCTTCAATACCCTCAGGAATATTTACACTTCTATCCGCACCTTGCAGGCAGATGGTAAAACTTATACCACCTGGCAAAACCTGAGCGGCCGAAAGGAATATGAAGTAGCTGCCTGGGGTGGTCTTCGCATTACTTCTTTACTAAAAGTAAATGGCAGTGCCAGCTATGTGTACAATGTGTACAGCGAGCAGGATAAAATAGTGAAACGCTACCACGACGGCGGATCATTAACCAGTTCTCTCACTTCCAACTTTCAATGGACAACCATGCGAAATATTAGTGCAAACTTTACCTATAACCGGTTTGCAACGCCACAAGGTTCCGCCCGCAGTAACCTGAGCATGAATATCGGGGTTCAACAAAAGTTTTTAAAGAAAGCCCTTTCCGTAAACCTGAATGTTGTAGATCCTTTTAAACAACAAGCGAGCAAATATTTTATTGATGCGCCTAATTATTTACTGGAGAGTTATAGCAGTACAAACAGCCGAAGCCTGCGCATTGCCGTTTCATACAATTTTAAAAAGAAACCTAAAAAGGTTCTGCCCAGGAAATAAATTATGAGGGTTGACTTACAAAGTACCGCTTGAGCCAGGTTTGGGCAGCAGGCACAATCCACTCTTTAAGCAATTGTGCTTTGGTACTTACGGTATTATCAAAAAACAGGCTGTCTGCATTGATAAACGAATGTTCTATTGCATAGGGCAACTGCGTAAGCGGGAGCTGTTCTATTTTGTTTTTTACAAAGAAGGAAAGCAATTGTCGGTTTAGCAGATCTACATTGAAATGTGTGGCGATATCTTTAATAAGACGCACTGAACTATCAGCGCTTCTTCCGCAAATTTTATCTTCGCTTTCATCTGCCATGAGCACGATAAAGCGACCAAAAAACAAGTTTGCATATCCTTTTACAGGAGCACCATGGCTCTCCCAGTTTTTTACAAAATTATGGAGCATCTCTTCCATTTCCAGTGCTTCGCTTATTTGAAAAAGGCGGGAGCTTTGATAGATCCATACTTTTGAGCTTGGGTGAAAATCTTCTGGCAAGTGTTGAGCAAGGTCAAGGTTCATCATATAAGTTTTAAGTTTAGCGAATGGCAGCGGCCACAATTTCTGCAATATCAAGCACAGCCACTTCTTCTTCTTTTTCTTTATTTTTTACTCCATCGGTGAGCATGGTATTGCAATAAGGGCAGGCAGCGGCAATTACAGAGGCTCCTGTGTTTATCGCTTCGTTACTGCGCTCAAGGTTGATACGGATATCACCCGGTTCTTCTTCTTTCCACATCTGGGCACCTCCGGCACCACAGCACATACCATTGCTGCCGCAGCGCTTCATTTCCACGAGTTCTGCATCCAATGCTTCCAGCACTTTTCGGGGAGCTTCATAAATTCCATTTGCCCGGCCCAGGTAGCAACTATCGTGGTAAGTGATTTTTTTACCTTTAAAGCTGTTGTCGTCGCTTAATTTTATTTTACCGTCATCAATGAGTTGCTGCAAAAAAGTGGAATGATGAATCACTTCATACGTTCCACCCAGCGCAGGGTATTCATTGGTGAAAATATTAAAGCAATGCGGGCAGGTAGTTACAATTTTTTTTATACCATATCCATTGAGCACCTGTATGTTTTGATAAGCCATCATTTGAAACAGGAATTCATTGCCTGCACGCCTTGCCGGATCGCCGGTGCACATTTCCTCTTTGCCCAGGATGGCATATTTAACCCCTACTTTATCCAGTATGGTTACAAATGCCCTCGTAATTTTTTGTGCTCTCTGGTCAAAACTTCCTGCGCATCCTACCCAAAATAACACTTCCGGATGCTCGCCACTGGCCATCAGTTCCGCCATTGTTGGTACATGCATATCATCTGTTTCTAACAAAGTAAGCAAACATTTATCATTGAGTTTGCCCGTATGCCTTTATTTTTGTCAATTATTTTTTTCAATTGAAAAGTTACTTGCAAAAGATTCAAAACTGGGAGGCCTGGCCTTTTAAATTCTTATATGCGCCATTGGTACCCGTGTGGGCTTTAATGATGTTGCGGTCTGGNNCTTCTGCCGCCACATATGTATCCGGCTACATTTAATGTATTACCCTCACAGGATTTTGACGCTATTCTTCTTCGTATTCAGCAGCAAAATATTCCCTTCCCCCTAATTGTGAAGCCAGAAGTAGGCTGTGCAGGTGTGCTCTTTAGAAAAATAGATGAGCCCAAAGATTTATTGCATTACCATAAGATTATGCCCGTGGAATATATCGTACAGCAATTGGTGACTTTTCCCATGGAAGTAAGCGTTTTTTATGTACGACATCCGCTACAGGAAAAAGGAAAAGTTACAGGCTTCCTGCACAAAATTCCTATGCAGGTGGTGGGCGATGGTGAGCAAACGCTGGAGCAGTTGATACAGGCGCATCCTAAAGCCAATAAGCGGCAAGGCGAGTTACACAGCAAGCACCGGCACAATTGGGATGTTATTTTGCCCGCGGGACAAAAATATATGTTGAGCCATGCGGCTAACCATAACCGTGGCGCCCACTTTGTAGATTTGAAAGATGAAATTGACGATCGATTGCTAAGCATGTTTGATCAGATCAGCCATGAGCTCAATGATTTTTTTTACGGCCGCTACGATATTCTNNGAGCCCAACCATATTTATGATACCGGCTATACTTTAAAAAATGCTTACCGTGAGATATTAAAGCACTGGAAGGATTTATACGAAATAAGCCGGTATAATCGCTTGCAAGGTGTAAAACCCTGGCCTTTTTTAAAAGGGTTGCGGTTTCGCTTATCTACGCATCGCCACTATCGTATCCTTAAGCGTGCAGATCGTGCTGTGGGTTGATTAAAAGACCGACCCATGTGTTTGTTGTATGAGCCAGTTGGTAAGAGAGGGAAATTTTTTCATCAGGCGAATAAAGAAGTTTGTCGTCCACTTTTTTCCGAAAAAATATTGGATCGTTCTGCCAATCCAAAGTCGCCGTGCAAACTGCGCTCTCCATTTACCCACATAATTTTTTTCCGTCATTTCACGGGTTTGTTTTCCATCTAAAAAACAGATCAGTTCGATGGCCGCAATTTTTGAAGCGTGCATTGCCATGCTCATGCCATTTCCACAAAGTGGCGAAATCATCCCAGCCGCATCTCCCAGGAGCAGCACATGATGCTCCACTTGTTTTTTCTGCTGGAAACTTACCTGCGAAATGGACACAGGTGTCTCAAATATTTTCCGGCTCCTGTTTAAGATTTTCTTTAAATGTGGATTAGCAGCAAGCATGGTGGCTTCCATTTTCTCAATAGACTGATCGCTGGCTTTTAAATTTTTGATATGGGTGAGATAGCATAGGCAATATTTACCATCTTCTACCTGCGACATTCCGCAATATCCATTTTCAAAATTGTGCAGTACAATGGTATCTGCTGCAGCTTCATCATTTTCAATATGGTATTTAATGCCTGCATATTGATTCAGGCGCCGGCCTTCATCCTGCGTAAAGGGCCGTTTCCATTTTACATCTATATTACTTCGTTTGCCCCAGGAGCCAGTGCAGGAGAGGGCTTCAAACGTTCCTGCTGTTGTTTCCAGCCTGAATTTTTCATTTTGAAATTCAATATTTTTTACCGTGCTGTGATCGAGAATTTTGGCGCCATGTTGTATGGCAATGTCTTTGAGCATGGCATCCAGCTTGTAACGGCTGATGCCGAAGCCACCCAGGACAAGCGCCGCATTTACGAGAAATCCATCTGGTGCGCTCACCTGCAGTTTATTTATTTGGGGCAAGTTCATGCTCTGCAGCGGCAAGCCGAGCGATTCCAGGAATGGCCAGCTTTCCATGCTGATGTATTCTCCGCAAACTTTATGAAAAGGGTATGTTTTCTTTTCAAATAGCACCACCTGCTTCCCTGCCTTTGCAAGTTGTATTGC
>DGQO01000256.1:9246-16636 GCA_002400445.1 Chitinophagaceae bacterium UBA4412 | reverse complement strand
CATTTACCTGATCTTAAAATAAGAGTAGTGAATGTGGTTGACCTGATGAAATTACAATCAGCTTCAGAACATCCGCATGGATTAAGCGACCCAGATTATGATTCCATCTTTACAAAAGACAAGCACATCATTTTTAATTTTCATGGTTACCCATGGTTGGTACATCGTCTTACTTATCGGCGGGCAAATCGCAACTTGCATGTTAGAGGTTATAAAGAAGAAGGCACTATTACTACGCCATTTGATTTGCGGGTGCAAAATGATATTGACCGTTTTCATTTAGTGATTGATGTAATAGACCGCTTGCCGCATTTAGGCAGCAAGGCCGCATACCTTAAACAGCAACTAAAGGATAAGTTAATTGAACATAAACATTATGTGCACCAATACGGCAAAGACTTACCAGAAATTTTAAATTGGAAATGGAAAAGTAAGCAATAGGTATCCTTCCATAAAAAGGATGCAGAATTAGCAGCAAACCCAAGGGTCGTTGGCATACTGGTAATGTAAAAAAGATTTGTTTTCGTGTGGGCTAATTTGGGTAACCGAAAGAATTTTGCGGGCATATAAGTTTTGGCTCATCGCTGTTGGCAATTGCTTGTCATCTTTCTACATTAACAAGGACGACACTATGTGGGCAAATATCAGAATCTGGATTAAGACACATCGAAACAAAATGGTAAACAGCATAGCTTTCTATCCTGCCATTATTGCTATTGCATTTCTTGTACTTTCTATTGTGAGTATTGCATTTGATTTTTCCGCAAAAGGAATGCAAATAAAATCTCATTTGCAATGGCTTAAGTTACGGGACGCTTCTACTGCACGCAGTATTATATCTTCTATCACGGCCGGCATTATTTCGTTGACAGTATTTAGTTTTTCAATGGTAATGATTGTGCTGAACCAAACCGCATCCCAACTGAGTAACCGGATTTTGGATAAGCTTATAGGCAGCCGGTTTCAACAGGTGGTGTTAGGCATATACGTAGGAACAATTGTATATTCTTTATTTCTTTTAAGTACGGTAAGGGATGTAGATTCCGGCGTTCAGATTCCTGCACTGAGTACTTATTTTCTGATAATACTCACCATTGTTGACATTTTTCTTTTTATCTATTTTTTGCATTACATCACGCAATCCGTAAAATACGAAGTGATCATTCAGCGGATATTTAAAGAAACCAAAGCTTCACTGGAGCATTGCTGTAAGTTGCAGAAACCACCTGCGGAAGCAATTTTATTCGAGAGTGAATACCTTATTACTGCCGCTGCCTCCGGAATTTATGAGGGCTTTGATAAGCAAATCTTAATGCGGATTTGTAATGAGAACGA
Source organism: Chitinophagaceae bacterium UBA4412 (assembly GCA_002400445.1). Lineage (GTDB taxonomy): Bacteria > Bacteroidota > Bacteroidia > Chitinophagales > Chitinophagaceae > Ferruginibacter. The sequence goes on along the minus strand of DGQO01000256.1, from coordinate 15,301 downwards.
CTGCATTCTGTACCTGATGCACAGTCCCGGTACTTTTGTTTTAAAAGGGTTACCGGTTATTAAAATGGACAAGACGCTACCCACCAAAACAATCCAGGAAATACAAAAGGAATTGTATGTGCAGGCAAGCGAATCAATAGAAGAAAATTACTTTTTTGGCTTCAAGCAATTGACGGAGCTGGCCCTTAAGGCTTTGAGCCCCGGAATCAATGATCCGGGTACTGCCATACAAAGTTTGAGATCGTTATTCCAATTGTATGCTTACAGAATAAATGCTTTTCCGGAAAATACACTTAAGAATAGTGACATGCAGGTAAAGATTATTTTAAAGGAATTGTCTTTTGAACAAATATTTGAGCAAACCATTTTTCCGATTTGGGACTATGGCAAACATGACCGGCTAGTGCAAAATGAAGTACGCCATTTGTTACAAACTTTTTTAAGAATTTCCCCATCTTCCAGAATTGCAGCAACATTGTTACAGGAAGTAAAACAACAGATGATCAAATCATTATCAAGGGAGAAATAAGCTAAATGTTACTTATGAGATGTTAAGCAGTGCGAAAGCATTTCTGAGATATTTTGATCATGCATGACTTTAAAAAAATGAAGAATAGATGATAGTAATATTTGAGATATGTGTATTGTTCTTGTGTGTTGTATTAATGATTACCTCGGTTTTTTTCCTTGGAGTAGTCTCGACTCACTTAAAATGCGTTCAATATATATGCCGGACTGCTTGGTATGCGAGCTTCTCTAGACCCAGAAACTACTGAAATTTCATCTTCTCTAACTGCTTTGTTTGAAAAACAGCACCATGTTGAACCTATAACTTTTAAACGCATATAACATGAATTTACAGGAACTTAAAAATATCACGCAAGCACTTACTGCAGGTTACAAGGGCCTGCTGGCGATGGATGAAAGTACGGGCACCTGTAACAAACGTTTTGCAGCCCTTGGTATTCCACAAACAGAAGTATCTCGCCGGGACTGGCGGGAGCTGATTGCAACAACCCCTGGCTTGAGCAAGTTTATCAGTGGTGCCATTTTGTATGATGAAACTATCCATCAGAAAAAGAAAGACGGAACGCTCATTGTTAACGCCATCATGAACGATGGTATCATTCCTGGAATTAAAGTAGATACCGGGGCAAAAGCAATGGCAGGATTTCCAGGGGAAAAAATAACAGAAGGCCTGGATGGATTAAGGGAACGATTAGCGGCATATAATAGAATGGGAGCCCGCTTTGCCAAGTGGCGTGCAGTAATTACGATTGGCAATGAACTCCCAACGCAACCTTGTATAGAAGCTAATGCCAGCGCTATGGCCCGATATGCAGCCCTGTGCCAGGAAGCGGAAATGGTACCAATTGTGGAGTCTGAAGTGTTGATGGACGGTAATCATAATTTACAAAANNTGCTTTGATGTTACTGCCCATGTTTTGAAAAGCTTATTCGATGCGCTCAACCAGCAGAAAATTCTGCTGGAAGGAATGATCCTGAAACCCAATATGGTGATGCCCGGGCTGCAATGTACCCAACAGGCTACGGTAGACGAAGTTGCAGATGCTACGATAAAATGCCTTTTACAATCAGTGCCCGCTGCGGTTGGAGGCGTGGCATTTTTGTCTGGCGGCCAATCCGGCGAAATGGCTTCAGCGCACTTGAATGCCATGCATGTTCGGCATGAAGCCGCATTGCCATGGCCGTTAACTTTTTCATTTGCCCGTGCTATTCAGCAGCCAGCAATGAATATTTGGCATGGAAATGAAGAGAATAAATTGGAAGCTCAAAAGGCCTTGTATCATCGGGCTGAATGTGATGCTGCTGCCAGGCGGGGTGAGTATAAACTCGCAATGGAAGATGTATCGCAACCCAAATAGAAAATCATCTGTAAAAATAAAATTCCTTTTTATGACACAAGACAAAATTATCGTCCTTCAAACATTCAATGATATCGTAGAAGCAACTTTAGCCCAGGATAAGCTAAAGGAAAACGGGATAAATTCTTTTCTTGAAGATGAGAATCCAGTCGGCTTAAATCCTTTAGGCGGTGTAGAACTGAAAATATTTTTAAACGATAAAGAGAAAGCGGAAAAGTTCATTTAGGGAATAATGTAAAAGACATACGGTGCCTGAACTTTCTGGGTTTCATTTGATGTCTTGAAGGGAAATTTTTCAAGTTAGTTGGAGGGCTCATATGGCATTGTAAAACATATTATCGGTCATTTAATCAGCATTTTGATAGATAGACTCATGCGGCTATTTTTTAAAATGAATCCCAATCGTTAATGTGACGCACAGATGATCCTAAAGTAGTATTATTGAACTACCTTCCTGCAGATCGGCAAAACAACGTAATTCCTGTAAAAATGGGCCGGAAAGGCCGTTGAACAGCCTAAACACGACTTTCTATCAGCAAATGAATTTTAAACATGATGCTAGCAAGATTTCTTTTTAAATGAAGATCAAACGAATAACGGCTATTAATTATTAACTGAAATAAAACCCATAAAAATGGACACGCAAAATATATTATACATCATTGCAGGAGCCCTGGCACTTTTTTTCTTTGCTGGTGTTAAAATCGTTCGACCCACACATAGAGGTCTTATTGAAAGACTGGGTAAATACAAAAAGTTTGCAGAGCCTGGCTTTCATTGGATTATTCCTTTTATTGACATGATGTATGTTGTAAATATTACTGAGCAAATGGTAGATGCTCAGCCACAGGAAATTATTACGAATGATAACCTGAATGCCAGTGTAGATGCACAGATTTATTTTAGGGTAATTGAGGGCGAAGAAAACGTAAAAAGTTCCTTGTATAACGTAAATGATTACAGGCTGCAAATTGTGAATCTTGCCCGCACTACTTTAAGAAACATTATTGGCACACTCACACTGCGTTCTGCCAATAGCGAGAGAGGAAAGATAAATGCGGAGCTACATAATACATTAAAGAATGAAACATCAAGCTGGGGAATTGTGATCGTTCGTACAGAGTTGAAGCAGATAGATCCACCACACGACGTGCAGGAAACCATGAACAAAGTTGTAAAGGCGGAAAACGAAAAGATTGCAGCTATTGACTATGCTACTGCTGCCGAAACAGTAGCAGACGGCGTAAAACGTGCAAAAATTAAGGAAGCGGAAGGCTACAAACGTGCAAAAGTATTGCACGCCGAAGGAGAAGCTGAAGCGATACAATTAGTGAATGTGGCTGCAGACGAATATTTTACGGGAAATGCACAACTCTTGAGAAAATTAGAAGCTGTAGAAAAAGCTTTAATGTCAAATGCTAAAATTGTAGTGCCGGCTGGAACGGAGCTGATCAATATCATCGGTGAAATGGCTGGAGTGTTACCAGTGCCGATGAAGAAAGATAAAGGCGGCAATGATGCTGAAACAGGAAGCAGATCTTTCCTGCCTAGAACGACCTAGAGTTTGTTGCCATCTTTAGGAAACACTAACCAGGGCTTGAATTTTTTTGCAGCTTCAAATTCCATATTGGCATAAGAGATAATAATGACAATATCGCCTTCAGCACCTTTGCGTGCTGCAGGGCCGTTGAGGCAAACAACGCCACTGCCTCTTTTACCTTTTAGGAGATAGGTTTCTATTCGCTCGCCATTGTTTACATTAACGACCTGGATTTTTTCATTTTCAATCATATTAGCAGCATCCATAAGGTCTTCATCAAGGGTGAGACTGCCCACATAATTGAGATTAGCTTCTGTGATTACTGCCCGGTGCACTTTTGATTTCAAAACGTCTATGCGCATGCCTTAAAAAGTTTTGGCAAATGTCTTCTAAAAATAGATACGGCAAACAATTTTATGATTTATGTTACGCATTTAGTAAGGCAAAGAGAAGAGCTTGAATTAACCTCAAACTGTTCTTACCCCCGGCCGGTACAACTACGGCAGACCGGGGAGTAGAAAGCATTGCCCCGATGCCGGGGAGCTTATTCTCTTTTATCAAAAAGAAGGAATGCTTAACTTGTGCGTATGAAAAATACTTTGTTGCTGGCTCTTTTTTGTTTCTCCATATTTTCTTGTAGAACAGCAAATAAGAGCGAGCCACATGTGATCATCAATACATCTCTTGGAGATATTGAAGTGGCCTTGTATCCTGAAAAAGCCCCCAAAACAGTAAAGGCTTTTTTAGAAAATATCAAAGCTGGTGTTTATAAGGATGCTGTTTTTTACCGGGTACTTAAAGATGAGAATGTGCCGCCGGAATATAACACGGGCCTGATACAAGGCGGAATGTATAACAATCACCATGCACAAGAGCGGCCGTTCATTGAGCATGAATCCCCTAAGCAAACCGGCATCATGCACGAAAGCGGCACCATCTCCATGGCCCGTACCACACCAGGCTCGGCAAGCACAGAGTTCTTTATCTGTATTGGCGATCAAAAACAATTTGACAGCAGTAACAGGGGAAATAGTGACGGCCTGGGTTATGCAGCCTTTGGCCGTGTAGTGAAAGGAATGCCTGTAGTAAGAAAAATTCAAAATAAAAGAAGTTCGGGAGACAGATTTGATGAACCTATCCGTATCAACAACATTGAGGAAAAGTAAAAACCCGGGAAAGTTTTGGGTAATCTTGTTTTGCCTGGCGCAGCTTGGTCTTTACTCCTGCAGTTCTTCCCGAAAAACAGTTATCGTTCCTGCTAGCCCGGCAAACGCCTGGGATGTTCGCTCTGTCGTTACCATAAAGGATGCTGTGCCGGCGGTGCGGGTGAATGTGAAAAAAGTGCAGGCAAATGATTTGGTTCGTTTTGCACTTACGTTGCAAGGTATTCCCTATAAATACGGTTCCGCAAAAAAGGAAAATGGCTTCGATTGCTCCGGCTTTATTAACTATGTGTTTAATCACTTTGATATCAGCGTTCCCCGCAGTACTGTAAATTTTACGAATGCAGGAAGTCCTGTTACCATCAGGGAAAGTGCGCCGGGGGATCTTATTTTATTTACGGGCAGTGATGCGCACAGTGGGGTGGTGGGGCACATGGGCATCGTGGTGCGGAATGAGAAAGATAATTTCCAGTTTGTTCATGCCTCCACCAGCAAAGGCGTAATGCTGTCTGGTTTGAATAGTTATTTTATTCCACGTTTTGTAAAGGTAATCCGGGTTTTTAAGCCATAAAAAAAGCCTGCGGGAAGCAGGCTCTGATAAATCAATTTTCATTTCTTCGATAGTCGTAATTTGTTTCTCTTCTGCCAAAAATCAGAATATTGGCTCTCCCTTTAAAAATATTACCCGTGCTGCGGTATTTAAAGTCAACGCTCCGGATATTTTTTCCTTCGCCAAGTTCAATAATCCGGCTGTATTGCCCTACAGCAACTGCATCACTCATTACGGGTGCCAGTCTATCTCCATTTTGGAAAGTTACATGCAGGTCATTAATATGTACATCTTTCTTCTCTACTTTAAAGCGGATAGCCGTATAGCGGTTACCATTAAGTACAGGAATTTCATCACGATCTCTTATAAAGTTAGCCTTGCTTTCTCCCAGCAGATCCCAGCCATCTTCTACGGCAAGGGTGCGGCGGCTACTGTTACANNTTCAAACTTTATCAAAGGTACTACAAACATTTCGCCTTAAAGTTTACGCTTAAGCATGTACACCCGCAAGTTCAAGACTTCGCTTGCCCACTTCACGATAATCAATATTATCTATAATCGGGTCTTCTGTGAGTAATAAAGAAACGCCAGGTTGCTTCCACCAGTCTGAGCTCTTAAGTTTCGACACACAAATTACCCCAATAAGCCAAACATGTCCATCCTGGTTATGCCACTCATCAATCCATTCAAATTCCTGGTGCGGCAGAGCTGCAAGGTCTGTGGCGCTCACATATACTTTGAGATAATAATCCTCAGCAATGCTCACCTGCCTGCCATGCTGTAGTTTTTTGTATTCGTATTTGTAATTGTGCCTCAAAGCCGCAATATCACTGAGCACGGCAGCGGCAGTAGGAAATGCCCCGGCACCCTTACCCTTAAAGAAATGTTTATCTGCAAAACTGCTTTCTGTAACCAG
>DGQO01000256.1:609-9201 GCA_002400445.1 Chitinophagaceae bacterium UBA4412 | reverse complement strand
TGTATAATAATTCTGAGGGCTTCACCACTGCACCAAAACTATGCGCCAGTAATATGCTCAGTTTATTAGCCGCATCATGTCCTTCAATGTCAAGGGCGGGGTTGCTCTCTGCAAAACCCAGTTGCTGTGCCTGCAGCAAAGCTTCCCTGAAGCCGAGGCCGGCTTCAAACATTTGCGTAAGGATATAATTTGTGCTACCGTTAATGATGCCCCTCACTTCGCTTAGTAAATCTGTATCATAATATTCTTCCAGGTTCCTGATGATGGGAATACTTGCGCAGCAGGCACCTTCATACAAGAGGGGCGTATTATGCAGGCGCTGTAAATCCAGCAGGGCTTCAAAATTTGCGGCGATCATTTTTTTATTGGCACTCACTACTGCCTTTCCTTTTTGCAGCGCAGCTTTTGTAATTTCAAAAGCGGCATCTGCATCATCAATCAATTCTACAACCACATTGATGCTGTCATCATTAAGAATGTCGTCAGCATTCGTTGTAAAATGTTCTGGCGCTATGGCTCGTTTTTTTAATGGATCTTTAATGCATATACGTTTAATGTTGGTTTGTAATCCTGGCGTATTCTGCAATACATCGTACAAGCCTTTGCCCACAACGCCAAAGCCAAAGAGGCCCAGCGTGAGTGTTGATTTATTTCCTTTTTCTAATTCCTTACACATATTTTTTAAATTAAATTTTAAGCTACAAGTTTTTGAGTTGTTACAGTTTCAGCATGTTTAGCCAGTGCTTGTTCCAGGTCTTCTATAAGATCTTCTGCATCTTCAATACCTACACTCAGGCGAATGAGGCTATCGGCTACGCCGACGGCTTTTCTTTTTTCTGCCGGAATACTTTTGTGCGTCATTCTTGCCGGGTGGCTTACTAAACTTTTTACACCGCCCAGGCTTTCTGCCAGTTTAAAAAGTTGGGTACTGCTTACGAAAGCGGCAGCAGCATCTTCTGTGTCGTGCTGTAGAGAAAATGAAACGACACCACCAAAACCACTGCTCTGCTTTTTTGCAATAACATGATTAGGATGCGAGGCCAGGCCAGGATAAAATACCTTTTGCACAAGAGGATGCTCCTCTAACCAGGCTGCTATGCGTGCAGCATTCTCACAATGTTTTTTAATACGGAGATGTAAGGTTTCAATGCCACGAATGGTGAGCCAACTGTCAAAAGGTGCAAGTACTGCACCTGATGCATTTTGAATAAATTTTATTTTTGCGCCCAGTTCCTTATCCCGTGCCACCACGATGCCTGCAATTAAATCGCTGTGGCCTCCCAGGTATTTTGTTGCGCTGTGTACCACTAAATGAGCACCGAGCAGGAGTGGTTGTTGCAAGGCGGGTGAGGCAAAAGTATTATCTACACAAAGGAGTAGATGGTGTTTGTCTGCAATCGCTGCGATGGCTGCAATGTCGCTGATTTTTAAAGTTGGGTTAGTAGGTGTTTCCAGCCAGATCAATTTGGTTTTCGGGGTAATGGCAGCTTCAATATTTTCTTCCTGCGTGGTATCCACGTAATGCACTTTAATACCAAACTGTGCATACACTTGTTGAAAAAGCCGGAAGGCGCCGCCATAGATATCATCTACGGCAATAATTTCATCACCGCTTTTCAGCAGTTTAACTACGGCATCAATTGCGGCCAGGCCACTGGCAAAAGCTGCCGCAGTCTCGCCACCCTCCAATGAGGCTACGAGGTTTTCCAATGCTGCTCTTGTGGGATTATTAGAGCGGGAATAATCATAACCGCGGTTTACGCCTGGTTCGTCCTGCACAAACGTACTGGTTTGATAAATGGGCACACTTACGGCGCCAGTCAGCGGATCACTTGGAATGCTGTGAAGAAGTTTTGTTGCGTGTTTCATCTGTTTTTTTTGTGCTGCATTGCAGCCTGTTTAAAAAAAAGGATCAAACACCTAACAAGAAGATTCCGAAAAATTTTACCGGGGAGCGATTTTTTAAAATAAAAAAGCTCACCTGGTAAATCAGATGAGCTTTGAATATTTTTGAGTCCATTCGAGGCTATTAATCTGACTTATCTGTCCCGATTACCATCGGGGTGGAATTGGCACCTTTTTCCAGTTTTACCTGGAAGAGGTTGTCAAGGCTTCAGCGGGCCATTACCCTCTGCCTTTCTTGATAAGTGTACCGGTTGTGCCGGTGAAAAAAGAACTGGTGCAAAGATATAGGCATAAANNCGAGCGGTTTGCTCCATTTGGTTTCTTTCTGCAAGCTTTTCCTGGGCATTTATGATAGATTTGTCTATCATAGGATGCTGTATCACTTCGTCAGCTTTCATACCCATTTGCAGCATCAATGCTGCTATCCGGTCTCCGCCAAAATGCCTTAAAAGTGGTTCTTCCAGGGATAGATAAACATCTGTAGAAGGACGACCAAGTGAGGACAAAAATTCATTTTCTTTTTGGGCCAGCGGGTAATGTTCTAACATTACCAGGCTTGCAGGAGCATGCGATGTGCCTATTCCTTTTACATCCGTTACTCGCTTTTCATCAATTTGATGACTTGTAAACAGCGCTTTAAAGTCGGCAACAGTAGCAGGAAACCAGGCCACGAATACAGTGCCTGGCTCATCCATTGCACGCTGCACACAGGCTGTTTGTTTTCCGGCAGTGGTGCTGTAAACAAGGTTTCGGCAAGTGGGTTGCGGGGCTTTTCTTTTAAATAAGTTAAACAATCTGCGCCTGTTTTGTGTAAGACTAAAGATATGGTAAAAGTCACCACGGGGTTCTGCCTCTTCCGGCACGATTTCAGTTTGTGTGTATCTTTACAATAAGGAGAACTACATGGCTACAAAAAAAGCAGAGATTTCATCTGCAGTGCAACCCCAGGAATTTATTGAAGTATTTGGTGCAAGGGAACATAACCTCAAGAATATTGATTTGCGCATCCCTAAAAATCAGTTGGTTGTATTTACCGGCGTGAGTGGGAGTGGTAAATCGTCTTTAGCTTTTGATACCATCTACAATGAAGGGCAGCGGCGCTATATGGAGAGTTTCAGCGCTTACGCCAGGCAGTTTGTAGGAGATATGGAGCGCCCGGATGTAGACAAGATTACCGGTCTTTCACCTGTGATTTCTATTGAACAAAAGACAACCAATAAAAACCCACGCAGTACCGTGGGTACCATAACGGAAATCTATGATTTCCTGCGCTTGCTCTATGCCCGTATTGGTGAGGCTTACAGCTACAATACCGGCAAAAAAATGGTCAAGTTTAGTGAAGAGGAAATTGTTCAATCTATTTTTTCAAAATTTAAAGGAAAGAAAATCAGTTTGCTGGCGCCGCTTGTGCGGGGGCGAAAAGGACATTACCGGGAACTCTTTGAAGATGTGCGTAAGAAGGGTTTTGTAAAAGTGCGCATTGATGGAGAAGTAAAAGATCTTGCTCCACGTATGCAGGTGGATCGTTATAAGATTCATGACATTGAAGTGGTGGTAGATCGGCTGCAGGTTACGCCAGATATGAAAGTTCGCCTGAGCCAGAGTGTACAAAAAACCCTGGCTATGGGTAAAGATTTATTGTTCCTGCTCATTAACGACGAAAATAAACTGGTACAATTCAGTAAGCAACTGATGTGTATTGAAACGGGTATTAGTTATGAAGAACCAAGCCCTAATGCTTTTTCATTTAACTCTCCTTATGGCGCCTGCCCCACCTGCAAGGGATTGGGTACGGTGTACCAGGTAAATATGGATGCGGTAATTCCTGATGCAGCACTAAGCATCAAAGCTGGTGGCATTGCAGTCTTAGGCGAAGAGAGAGAAGCCCATGTATATAAGCAGGTGCAGCAGGTAGCAAAGAAGCACCGCATTTCGCTGGACAAGCCGGTGAAAGAACTTTCTGAAAAGGCCATGAACATTTTGCTTTTCGGCAAAGAGGATGTAACACAATCTGTAGAAGATGATATTGATGCAACGGAGCAGGAGGAAGAAAGCGGTTACTACAGTACGGAATATGAAGGAGTGGTAAATATGCTGCGGCGGTGGTTTTCATCATCCAGTACTACAGAATCTGTGAGAGGATGGGTAGAGCAATTTATGAAATTGAAACCCTGTGAAACATGTGCAGGCACAAGGTTGCGTAAAGAAAGCCTTTGGTTTAAAGTAGCAGAAAAGAATATTGCAGAACTGAGTGAAATGGATCTTGATCATTTGCAGGAATGGTTTGCGCATATTGAAAAGAAACTCACCGATAAGCAAAATGTAATTGCCAAAGACATCTTGAAAGAGATAAGAGAACGCCTTGGGTTTATGATTAATGTAGGCCTCACTTATCTTACCCTTTACCGGCCAAGCCGCAGCCTTAGTGGTGGCGAATACCAGCGTATTCGCCTGGCTACACAGATTGGTTCTCAGTTGCAGGGCATCACTTACATTTTAGATGAGCCCAGCATTGGCCTGCATCAGCGGGATAATGCAAGGCTGATTGCTGCATTACAAAACCTGCGGGATATTGGCAATAGTGTATTGGTGGTGGAGCATGATAAAGACATTATGCTGGCCGCAGATTATTTAGTAGATATCGGCCCGAAAGCCGGCACGCATGGCGGCAGTATTGTAGCAGCGGGCACACCGGCAGAAGTCTTGCGTTCCGGTTCTGAAACAGCCCAATACCTCAGTGGTAAAAAGAAAATTCCTGTACCGGAAACGTACCGCAAAGGCACCGGAAAAAAGATTGAATTAAAAGGCGTTACTGGCAACAATCTAAAGAATGTATCCGTGAGCTTTCCATTGGGTAAATTCATTTTGGTAACCGGCGTAAGTGGGAGTGGAAAATCTACCTTAGTCAATGATACGCTTTATCCCTTACTGAGTAATTATTGTTACCGCTCCAGGGCGCAACCAATGCCCTACAAGACGATAAAAGGCCTGGAAGAAATTGATAAAGTAATTGAAATAGATCAAAGTCCCATTGGCAGAACACCCCGCAGCAACCCGGCCACTTACTGTGGTTTTTTCACAGATATCAGAACGTTGTTTGCTGCCGTACCCGAAGCAAAAATCAGGGGATATAATGCCGGTCGTTTTTCGTTTAATGTAAAAACCGGGCGCTGCGATGTGTGCGAAGGCGGTGGTATGCGGGTGATAGAAATGAATTTTTTGCCAGATGTGTATGTGCATTGTGAAAAGTGTAATGGCAAGCGGTATAACCGGGAAACGCTGGAGATCAGGTACAAAGGAAAATCTATCAGTGATGTGCTGAACATGACCGTGGATGAAGCCGTAGAATTTTTTAATGCCGTACCTTTTATCTACCGCAAAATAAAAGTGCTGCAGGAGGTGGGGCTTGGCTACATCACGCTTGGTCAGAGTGCTGTAACCCTTAGTGGTGGCGAGGCACAACGGGTAAAACTTTCTACCGAACTGAGCAAGCGGGATACGGGCAAGACCTTTTATATTTTAGATGAGCCCACAACGGGCCTTCATTTCCAGGATATCAAACACTTATTGGATGTATTGAATAAACTCGTAGATCGGGGAAACACGGTGCTGGTGATAGAACACAATATGGACATGATAAAAGTAGCCGATCACATTATTGATCTTGGGCCGGAAGGTGGCGGTGGCGGTGGAAATATTATTTACCAGGGCACACCAAAAGAAATGATTGGCGTAAAAGAAAGCTTTACGGCAAAATACCTGGCGCAGGAGTTAAAATAAAAAAAATCTATAGCACATGAGTTCTATAGATCTTTTTAAAAGGCAAAGCATAACAGCGAAGTAAAAGTTGTGGTTTCAGGGGTTACTATTCGTATAAGATTATACTTAGTTTTCCGGGAGTTACTTGTACTATATACTTTGCACTTAAAATGGATGGGTTAATAAGCAGTTTTCAGGGGGTCTTAATATGTTTAATAAAGTAAAGGACATCTTGTTTGTCTTCTTGCCCGGTTGTTCTCATTATCAATGAATCCTAAACGCACACCCAGTTTTACCACGGTAGAAAAATACGCATCCATATTTTGCGAATTGCCACGCTGTGTGCCGGGCTGGTAGCGGGTTACATTGGTAACAATACTAACGGTTTTATCATGAATTTTACGGGCCGTCAATGCATCTGCCGGCGAAAGATATTGGTCAAAGTAATAGGGATCAATATAAGTTGTGCTCACATCATCTATATAATCTGTAAACGTTTTGCGGTATAAAAGTTCTGTACCGAGATTAACCCTTTCACTCAGTTGGTATTTTATACCCACACCCATCGGTACATTGAATTGGGTGAGAGAATATGGCTTCTTGTCTGGGTACTCTGCCATGCCCTGTCCTTCTGTGCGCAGGGGATGAAGTTCGTACCAGCCTTTACCGCCAGAACTCGCTTTTATAGAACCCTCGGGGTTGAAATGAAATATTCCGCCGCCAATAAATCCATAGGGCTTGAGGCGTGGATCATTTCCGTCCCGGTTAAACATAAGGGTGGGATACAATTCCAGTGCTGCATACACTTCCCACATTTTACTTCTAAAATCGAGGTTGCGTTGCTTTCTCCATGATTCATCTACGCCGGTTGTGTTAATAATATTGTCTTCCCCTGCTACGTAGGTATATTGACCTGCTACTCTCAATCCAATCCAGTCTGCAGGATATACCGAAATAAAAGCACCCTTCATCATTTTTGTAAGTTCCAGGTTAATGTCTTTAAGGAATGGCGTGCCTTTACCCTGGTTTCCACCCAGGTCTCCTAAGAAAAAGGTGGGGCCAAAATTAAGCCCTGCTTCTACCTTAAATTTATTACCAAAAATAATGTGTTGAGAAAAACCAGTGCAGTACAGGAAAACCATGCAGAGTAGGGTCAGCATAGGTTTACGCACATTGGCGGGTAAAAAAGGTTTCATCAGGAAGTAGTTTTAGTCTTTCAGTAGTATTTTGGATATAACACTCGCCATGAGCGAGGCTTAAGACTAAAACGAAAAGTATTCCTGATTTATTGTATGTTAGTTTTCCACCGCCAAAAGCATGGCAATATGCGGGATATCGTCTTCCATATAAACTTCACCCATACTTTGGAAACCAAGCTGCCGGTAAAATTCCAGTAAATAATATTGTGCACTGATGCGGATCGCCTTTGTGATAAAATTTTTCTGCACCCGGCTGATAGCTTCCTGCATCAGCAATTTGCCCAGGCCGGTTCCCCGGTGGCCGGATGCCGTGAGTACCCGACCAATACTAGCTTCTGCATAAGCCAGGCCCGGCGGGAGTAAACGGCAATATGCGGCTAAATAATCGCCTTGCCATCCACATAAATGCAGGCTTTGCAAGTCGATGCCATCCGCATCTAAATACACACAGTTTTGCTCTACCACAAAAACTTCACTGCGCAGGCGCAGCAGGCTATAGAGTTCGGCATTTGTGAGTTGATCAAATCTTTTGCACACCCACACTATTTTTTCTGCAGATGGTTTGGCCACCGCGGTATTATCAATAATCATATTTGTCTTTCCAGCGATCTTTTAAAAATTTTCTTACTTCTTCTTCCCTGCTGTTTTTTTGGGGCTGATAAAACGCTGTGCCTTCTAATTGATCAGGCAAAAACGCCTGGAGCACAAAATTCTCTTCATAGCTGTGTGCATATTTATAATCTTTACCATAGCCCATATTCTTCATCATTTTTGTGGGCGCATTGCGCAGGTGCAAGGGCACAGGAAGATCGCCGTATTGTTTTACGGCACTCAACGCTTCGCCAATGGCCATGTAAGACGCATTGCTTTTTGCAGAAGTAGCCAGGTAAATGGCGCATTGAGAGAGAATGATCCGGCTCTCCGGGTAGCCTATCATGGCTACAGCCTGGAAAGTATTGGTGGCCAGCAATAATGCATTAGGATTTGCATTGCCAATATCTTCACTGGCAAAAATGACCATGCGCCGGGCAATAAATTTTACATCTTCACCGCCTTCAATCATGCGGGCCAGCCAGTACACTGCAGCATTAGGATCGCTGCCCCGCATACTTTTGATAAAGGCCGAAATAATATCGTAATGCTGTTCTCCTTTTTTATCATACAACGCAATGCGCTGTTGTGCAATCTCCATTACAAGCTCATCCGTAATACGAATGGATCCTGCCTTTGCATTTTTCTTTCCTGCAGGCATACCCTCGCAGGCTTCTACTACAATTTCTAAAAGATTCAGCAGCTTGCGGGCATCTCCGCCAGATATGCGGATAAGTGCTTCCGTGGTTATAATCTCAATTTTTTTCTGTTGTAAAATTTCATCCGTTGTAATGGCCTGTTGCAATAATTTATTCAAATCTTCGGCCGTGAGCGCTTTTAAAATATATACCTGGCAGCGACTCAGCAATGCACTGTTCACTTCAAAAGAAGGGTTCTCTGTAGTGGCGCCAATGAGCGTGACAATGCCTTTTTCTACGGCACCCAGCAAGGCATCCTGCTGTCCTTTATTGAAGCGATGGATTTCATCAATAAACAAAATAGCACCGGTTTGCTTTTTAGCTACCTCTATAATTTCCCGCACTTCTTTTACACCAGCGGAAATAGCGCTCAGTTGGTAGAAGGGTTGATTGGTCGTATTGGCAATAATATTGGCAATAGTGGTTTTGCCCACGCCCGG
>DGQO01000256.1:0-523 GCA_002400445.1 Chitinophagaceae bacterium UBA4412 | reverse complement strand
GGCAGGTAGGGCAAAATATCTGCCAGCAATACCGGCCTGTCTTCATCATCAAGTTCCACTACAATGCAGTAGCCTTCTGCGCCTCCGGCTTTAATAAGGGCATTGATTAATCGTTGTTGATCACTCTGCACACGCTGCCCCGTTTGTTCATCCCAGATTTCTTTACTGGTGAGGCACCCCATGGTAGGTGTAAGCGGATAGTAAGGTTCGGAAACATAATACGCAGGGTTTACAGTAGTGCCATGTATGATGATTTCTGTGCGCCCTGCCTTGCCGGCATAATAGGATTGGTACATCGGGAAATAATTTCGCCAGCTTGCGGGCAGCAGGTTTTTATAGCGCTCTATATCCCAGTTGGTATCTGCCTGGGCAGCGTTATTAAAAAAATGTTTGGCATTCCGCTCAAAAGGCATCGTCAACTGCACATTTACCGTGGGGCCTATAAACACACTGCGGGATACATCATAACCCTTCATGCGAAACAAACCCTGTGGCGTATTTCCATTTGTTACATAAGGAGGCA
>DGQO01000155.1:9192-10343 GCA_002400445.1 Chitinophagaceae bacterium UBA4412 | reverse complement strand
TTCCCTTGCAGCAGCGCCGGTTTTTTGATGGCAAAACTGCCTGCTACATTTTCCCATCTTTCTGCCCGGTGTTTTTTTGTTTGGGTATCTGTATAATGTTGCCGTATTACATTTTGCTCCATGATGGGAATTTGTGTAACAGAAGAAATTCCTTTGCAAAGAATGGTTGATTGATTATATCCTCTTTTAAATTCTTTATCTGCATAAAGGGGCAGGGGCACGAGGTAATCTACCTGGGTAAAACGGCTTCCGGCCAGCATGGCCCTGCCCATGAGTGCGCCCATATATTCGCCAATGCCTTTATTTCCTTTGTATTTTAATTCGTGAATGAGGTGTTGCATGAGGTGGCCTTTGGAAAAATAAAAACAACTGCTGCCGGCATTGATGGCCAGGCGGCCACGAAAAATATTTTCTACAGGATTGTTTGCTATCGCTTCATAGCCGGTGTAAGGAAGCTGATGAATACAACGCAGGCAAAGCAAGCCCGAAGCAGGTAATGCATCTGTACCACAGCCGGCACAGTGGTGCGGAAAAAACAAATGCAGAGTATCGTTGAATAATTGCCTGAGCATCGCATTTCATTTTTTTATTAAAACAAATATTGATAAACCTCTTCCACTTTTCCCAACGCTACCACTTCAATACCGGTTTTTAATTTTTGCAAAGATTTGGAGTTGTACTTGCTCAGCATTATTTTTTCAAAGCCGAGTTTTTCTGCTTCGGCAATGCGTTGCTCTATCCGGTTCACGGCACGAATTTCTCCGCTCAGCCCCACTTCACCTGCAAAACAAATATGTTGGTTGATGGGCACATCTTCATAACTGCTGAGTAGCGCACACACAATGGCCAGGTCAATAGAAGGGTCTTCTACTTTTATGCCACCGGCAATATTGATGAACACATCTTTTACACCGAAATGAAAGCCGCCTCTCTTTTCTAAAACGGCCAGCAGGAGTTGCAGCCTGCGTAAATCATAGCCACTTACAGTTCGCTGCGGCGTACCATATACACTTTGCGTCACGAGTGCCTGTGTCTCAATCAGCAGCGGGCGAATGCCTTCAATTGTTGCGGCAATGGCAATGCCACTCAAAGAATCTTCCTTTTGAGTAATCAGAATTTCACTGGGATTGGTTACTGCCCGCATACCCTCA
>DGQO01000155.1:0-9023 GCA_002400445.1 Chitinophagaceae bacterium UBA4412 | reverse complement strand
GGCTTTACTTTTTTGATTTCTTTAAAGATGACTTGCGTATCTGTTTCTGTGAGCAGATAAAAATTTTCATTGGCCACACCAATGCGGTTTGCCCTCATTTTTATTTGTTGTTCACTTTCTTCTCCGCTAATGTATAAGGTGCGGATGCCGGGTAGGGCAAGTCCTGTTTGCAAAAACAAAGTAGACTTCCCGATGCCGGGTTCGCCGGCTACTAGTACGATGCTACCTTTAACTACGCCACCACCAAGGGTGCGATTGAGTTCTGCATCTGCAGTAAGGATGCGTTGTTCTTCTGCGCTCGTTACGTCTGCCAGGCTTACTGTTTTTATTGCAGCGCCGTTATTAAATTGCTTCCAGTCTTCCCGCTGATTATTTTTATCTGTGCCTTTTACAATTACTTCTTCTACAAAAGTGTTCCATTCACCACATGCCGGACACTTGCCCAACCATTTTGCACTTTCTTGTCCGCAGTTTTGGCAGAAGAAGGCTGATCTTGTTTTGCTCATGAAGTAAAAGTAATTTCAAAAAGCTTAATGCTAAAACTATGTTTGTTCCCATACATGTGGCGGTGAAAAAAAAGCGACTTACCTGGTAAGAGGAAAATGAATGCTTAGGTAGGAAAATGCAAAATGAAACGAATTTTCAGCTTAGTACAAAGTAAAAGGGCCAGACATTTCTGCCGGCCCTTTGTACTTACTAACCCATTAAATTCTATTGCTAAATTACAAATTGGCGCCACAATAAAAAATTAATTTTTGGGATGTTGATAAATTCAGAGCCTACCCACAAGCCATGTAAGCCTCCATAGAAACAATCATAATTATAAGGTAATCAATTATTTGTGTTAATGATATCAACTCTATACCGCCCATATCAGCCAGTAATATTTTAAAAAAAACAGGAAAAATAATTTGGTTTATAAAACAAACTAGTTTATTTTCGAAATAAATTTACAAGAATGAAACTGACGTTTACTATCGCAATCCTCCTCATTGTTTTTAAAGGATATACCCAGGTGGAAATTAGCGGCAGAATGACGGATACTAAAGGAAAGCCATTGTATGGGGCCAGTATTAGCCTGAAAGACAGTTATGATGGAACGACAACTGACTCCCTGGGCAATTTTTCTTTTAACACGGAAGAAACAGGCAAGCAGTTGCTGCAAGCTACGCTGGAGGGATATGCTTCTTTTGAACAAATCATTAGCATTGCCGGCAAGCCCATTGAGCTTAAAATCTCCGTAAAAGAGCTCATTACGGAATTAAATGCCGTTGTTATTACTGCCGGTTCTTTTGAAGCAAGTGATAAAAAGAAGGGCACAGTACTTACTCCCCTTGATATTGTAACCACAGCCAGCGCCGAAGGAGATGTTACCGGGGCGCTTAAATCGCTGCCGGGTACGCAGCAGGTGGGAGAAACGGGAGGATTATTTGTGAGAGGTGGTACAGCTACGGAAAGCAAAATCTACATTGACGGTAACCTGGTCAATAATTTCTTTTACAGTAGCCTGCCAGGTATCTCTTCCAGGGGAAGGTTTAACCCATTTCTATTCAAGGGTACCGTTTTTAGTGCCGGCGGGTATTCTGCTTTATACGGCCAGGCATTGTCATCCGCACTTATTCTGGAATCTACCGACCTCCCGGAAAGAACAGAAGGCAGTTTGAATATTTCCGTAATTGGTATCGGGACAGGCATCCAGAAATTAGCTAAAGACAAAAAGTCTTCCTGGGGGCTCACTTATAACTTTTCCCATCTCGGCCCCGCCTTTGCCCTCATTAAGCAACGGCAGGATTATTACCAAAACCCGGTGTTCCATGAAGCCGATGGCAATTTCAGGATAAAAACGAAAAGGGGAGGTATGCTTAAATATTATAGCTATTGGAGCACAGGAAAAGTTGGTTATCGCAGTGAGGATATTGATTCTGCCAATCTCAAAAATGCTTTCAACTTAGATAATGTGAACACTTACCAAAACCTCAACCTTCGGGAGAACCTGGGTAAGGGCTGGAAATTGAGTACAGGATTAAGCTATAGTACCAATATAGATGAAATGGAAAACGAATTGCAAGATGCAAATGAAACCCGGCAGGTATTTATGAATCCTGCAGGCTATGCATTTAAAAACTTTAGCATCGTAAAAAAATCTCATTATGCACAAGCAAGGGCCTACACGGAAAAGAAATTGAAGGGTTTGAATGCGGTGCGCTTTGGGGCTGACTATTTCTACAGCCAGGAAAAGAATGCTTACACTGATTATAATGGAGCGAAATCTGATTTTGTAATTACCGACCAGTTATCTGCGGCATTTGCGGAAACCGACCTTTACCTTTCCAAGGACCTGGCCGCAAAAATTGGAGGAAGGGCAGAACACTCTAAGTTAGTAGACGAGTGGAATATAGCACCAAGGCTGTCTCTTGCTTATAAATTAAAAAACAACGGGCAGGCATCATTAGCGTATGGCGTGTTTTACCAGAACCCGGAAAGTACGCTTGAGCCGGCATTGCCTGGTGCGGGCTATGCAAAAGCTGCTCATTATATTTTTCAATACCAGAAAATAAAAAATGACCGCAGTTTCAGGGCCGAAATATTTTACAAAGCCTACCAAAATCTTTTTACCACCACCAATGATTCTTATGGCAGAACCGTGGCAGCGGATAACGACGGTACCGGATATGCCAAGGGTATTGAATTTTTTTGGCGGGATAAAAAATCAGTGAAAAATCTTGACTACTGGATATCTTATTCTTACCTGGATACCAAACGTAAATATTTGAATTTTCCGGAAGCTATCCGTCCTAATTTTTCTGCAATGCACACAGCTTCCCTGGTGGTGAAAAAATTTGTATTGCCGTGGAAAACAGGCTTTAACGCAGCTTATAATTTTGCTACCGGCCGGCCTTTTTACGACATTCGCTTTGATGGCCTACAAGACAAATACGTGATTGCAGATAAGGGAACAACCATTCCTTATCATTCGCTGAGCTTTAGCCTAAATTACCTGCCAAAGTTGGGAAAGACGGATAGTAAGATTTTCCCGATTATAGTCATGTCTGTAAGTAATGTGCTGGGTCAGCAGCAAGTGTACAATTATACTTACGGCAGCATTACAGGAAATCGCCGGCCCATTTTGCCTACATCCCGTCGTTTTGTATTTGTAGGCTGCTTCATTAGTTTTGGTACAGACAGAACCGATGATGCTATCAATAATAATTTATAACAGCATTCAAAAGAATAAAAAATCTTCATCATCAACAGACATTAAATCATGAAAAAGTTCATCATCTTCCCGTTACTTATGCTACTGTCCATTTGTACTTTGGCTCAAAATGCAGACAAGTACAACAAGGCAATGAAAAAAAATCTGCAAGCGCTGGATACTGCATTTAAAAGTACTGCGAGCCTGCTGGTTGTAGCTAATAATTTTGAGCGCATCGGCGATGCCGAAAAGGAGCAGTGGCTACCTTACTATTATGCCGCTTTTGCCCAGGTAAATATTGGTTTTATGGAGCAGGATAAATCTAAAGTGGATGCCATTGCAGATAAAGCTACTTCACTGTTAGATAAAGCAGATGCGCTAAGTTCAAGCAATTCTGAAATTAGTTGTATCCGCAGCATGATTGCTTCCTGCCACATGATGGTAGATCCCATGAGTCGTTATATGCAATATGGTAAAGAAAGCAGTGAAGCTCTGGAGAAAGCTAAAACGCAGGATCCTTCAAACCCTCGCCCATACTTTCTCATAGGCCAGAGCCTAAAATATACGCCTGAACAATTTGGTGGTGGTTGTGGCACGTCCTTGCCACAAATAGAAAATGCATTGGCCAGGTACGAAAGCTTTAAGCCGGCATCAGACCTGGCGCCCACCTGGGGAAAAGAACTTGCCGAAAGTATTGCCGCCGATTGCAAGAAATAGCCACTGCATTTTTGCCGCCGGACCGGTTACATTTGCCCATCTGAAAATAGGAATACATGGAAGACAAAAGCATCGATTACCAGGAGAGCCTGCAACTCATCAATAGCATGATTTCGAAAGCAAAAAATGCATACCGGGATACTGGTATCAGTGCTATGCTCTGGGGCAGCGTGATCAGCATCTGCTCATTTGTAAAATTAGCAGAAGTGCATTTTCATTTCAAGCTGCCTTTTGATATTTACCTGCTCACGCTGCTGGCCATAATTCCACAGGTTATCATCAGCATAAAAGAAAAGAGGTTGCGTAAAGCAAGGTCTTATGAGTCTATTTTCCTGGATTATATCTGGCTCTCCTTTGGCATCAGCATTTTCTTACTCGTTCACGTGATCAACCTTGCGTTTGTTGCCTTGCAGCCGGTAGCTGCAGAATATGCATCGCTTGCTGGCCACCCTTCCTCTTTCAAACTGTCAGAATTTGTAATGCCCCTGTTCCTGGTTTTATATGGCATACCCACTTTCATAACGGGAGCAGCCTGTAAGTTTAAGCCAATGCTGTGGGGAGGAATTTTATTTTGGCTATGCAGCGTGATCACCGTTTACACAGGCTATGAAGCAGACCTGTTGCTCACCGGGCTGGCGGCAATTGCGGGCTGGCTGATACCGGGCATTATATTAGAGAAGCAACATAGATTGGCAAAAATGAAAGAGGGAGTATTGAATGTTTAAAGATCTGGACCCCATATTACATTCTCAGTTACGCCTTGCCGTAATGAGCCTCCTTATCGGGCTCAAAGAGGCGGAATTTACCTTCATTAAAGAGAAGACACATGCTACAGCAGGCAACCTGAGTGTGCAGATTGCTAAACTAAGAGAAGCTGGTTATATTGAAGTAGATAAACAGTTTAAGAATAATTATCCGCTCACTATTTGTAAAATTTCCCAAAAAGGTATAGAGGCCTTTGAAAATTATGTAAACGCCCTGCAGAGCTACATGAAGCCATCTGATCAATAGAACGCTCAAAATCATTCACATTTATTTCTATTGAGTTACCGAACAAAGCGCCCTGTTTAAGGTTATTTTTACAGCATGAGTGTTTTACTGGACGTAAAGAACCTTACCAAAAAATTTGACCAGCTCGTTGCTGTAGATGATTTATCATTTACCGTGAATGAAGGCGATGTATATGGCTTCCTGGGTCAGAATGGCGCAGGTAAAAGTACTACCATGCGCATGATGCTTACCCTCATCCGGCCAACCGCAGGGGATATTAACTTTTTTGGGCAATCGGTTTTTTCCCACAGAAATATGATTTTGAAGCAAGTGGGCGCTGTAATAGAACGCCCGGACTTGTATAAATTCCTAAGTGCATACGATAACCTGAACATATTTGCCAGGCTTAGTGGCATCCGCCCTTCCCGGCAGATGTTGATGGAGCATTTGCATCGTGTGGGCCTGGATGCCCGTAGCGGCAGCAAAGTGAAAACCTTTAGCCAGGGTATGAAACAGCGCTTAGGCATTGCCGTGGCACTGGTGCATGATCCTAAAATTGTGATATTGGATGAGCCGACCAATGGCCTCGATCCGCAGGGCATTGCAGATATGCGAAACCTGATCCTTGATTTAAGCCGGGTGCATGGAAAAACCGTTATTGTATCGTCTCACCTATTATCGGAAATTGAACAGGTGGCCAATAGGATGATCATCATTCACAAGGGAAAAAAAATAACAGAAGGCGTGGTGAGCGAATTGCTAGACCCGGCGCATACTATTGTGGCTATTGAAACAACGGATAATGCCGCTGCTTTGCAGCAAATTGAAGCATCGCCCTGGCGGGAAAAGTTGATGAACGTGCAGGGCGCACTGCAGCTCGAACTTACCCGGGATGCCATTCCGGAATTTGTGCAATGGCTCACAGCGCATGCTGCTGTTATTTCGGTGACGTCAAAAAATTCCCTGGAGGCTTATTTTTTATCCCTTACAAATCCTTTACTGCATGTGGACGCTGCTGCAAATTGAACTTTATAAAATATCAAAACGGCCCCGAACGTATATCGCTTTTGCGGCCATTACCGCCATTGTTGGCATTTTTCAGTTTGCATTTAAAGCAGATGGTGGCAGCTACATGAACCTCATGCTGCAGGGTGTACAGGACACTTTTGAATTAGACAAGTCGAAGGCCATTAANNGGTGATGAAATTTCCGGGGAGGCCAATATGGGTACGCTGCGTTTGCTGCTTACCAAGCCGGTGAGCCGCACCCAAGTCATTTTAGTGAAGTTCCTGGCATCTTTCGTATATACAATAGCGTTGCTGGCCTGGATGGCGGTAATGGCTTTATTCGTAAGTATGATCATTTTTGGCGTGGATGATATGCTCATCTTTAGGGTAAAAGGAGAGGAGAGCCAGATATTGCAAATTACCCAGGACGATATCTTATGGAGGTATGTAGCTGCTTTTGCCTACGCTGCTGTAGCGCTCACAGTAATTGCAGCTCTTGCTATCCTGCTTTCCGTGTTCGCAGAAAATTCTATTGGGCCCATCATTGCAACCGTATGTATTGTAATTGTATGCACTATCATCAGTAATATGAACGTACCGATTATAGACAGGAATGTAAAGCCATGGCTTTTCACTTCTTATCTCGTGGGATGGAAAGGCTTTTTTTACATCGGCACAAATGCGGATGGTGAACCCATAAGGGGATCTATCGAAAATTGGCCCGCCATCCGAAACAGCCTTGGCATTTTGCTGGCACATATCGTGCTTTTTGTAGGTACTGCCATCGTGGTGTTTCGTAAAAAAGATATTTTATCATAACAAGCAATTGAATTTTTATCAATGACTCCATTCTTCCGTACCGTTTCCATCTTCAGCTTTTTATTTTTTTTGAGTGCAAGGCTGCCTGCCCAGTCGATTAATGAGCTGGTGAATAAGGCAAAACTTAAAATAGAACAGGTAAATGATTATGAAGCCTCTGGCCGGATGAAAACCAATGTTACATTCTTAAAAGTGCCGGTTGCCCAGGTGAAAATTTATTTTAAGAAGCCCAACAAATTGAAGGTTAAAAGTGAAAAAGGGATTTCCTTTATTCCAAAAGGCGCCGTGAGCATTAACATGAACAATGTATTCTCCGGGAACGACTATACGCTGATAGATGGGGGAAGAGAAATGATGGGCACAACAGCAGTGCGAATTGCCCGCCTGCTGCCAAATGACGAGAATAGTGAGGTGGTGCTTAGCACAGTATACATTGAAGAAGCAACAGCATTAGTGCGTAAGGCCCGCACCACCACAAAGGATAATGGCACTTATGAGCTGGAGATGACTTATGGAAAGTACGCCAGTTTTGGCCTGCCAGATAAAATCATATTTTCATTCAACACCAAAGATTACAAACTGCCTAAAGGTGTAACCTTTGACTTTGATGATGGTACCCGTACATCACCGGCCGATAAAAAAGGAAATAAGAAGGGACGTGCCGAAATCTTTTTTAGCAGTTACCTGGTCAATAAAGGAGTATCAGACAGTGTATTTCAATAGTTGCCATCAACTCTCATCCAGCACTATTTTTTCATCTACGGCATTCTTTAAAACCGAAGCACTCATTTTCTTAAGCGGGTTTTGGTATTGTTCTCCATTCTCTTTTCGGTTATGGATAATTTCAAGACAGGTGAAGATGGCTGCCCGGAATGAACTTTCGTCTGCAATGCCTTTGCCGGCAATATCGAAAGCAACACCATGATCTGGTGAAGTGCGCACAGCCTTAAGACCAGCGGTATAATTTACACCTTCTCCTATAGCCAGCGATTTGAACGGAATGAGTCCCTGGTCATGATACATGGCCAGCACAGCATCAAACTTTTCATATTGGGCACGTGCAAAAAACGCATCTGAAGGGTAAGGGCCAAAACACATGATACCACGTTGCCTGGCTTCTTTAAGCGCCGGCCTTATGATTTCTTCTTCCTCAGTACCGAGTAGCCCTTCATCTCCGGCATGAGGGTTAAGACCCAGCACAGCAATTCGGGGTTTATTGATCCCAAAATCTTTTTTAAGCGACTCATTGAGCAATGCAAGTTTGCTCAAAATATTCTCCCTCGTTACATAAGCAGCCACTTCTTTAATAGGAATATGTTCGCTTAGCAAGGCCACTCTCATATTTTCTGCCACCATAAACATAAGCACATCTTTGGCCTCAAATAATTGCTTAAAATATGGGGTATGTCCGGGAAAATTAAAGCTTTCAGACTGTATGTTTTTTTTATGAATGGGTGCGGTTACCAGGCCATCTATTTTACCAGCTTTGAGCGCTTCAGATGCAATCGTGAGACTCATGATAGCATACTTACCTCCGGCAGGAGTCAACTGACCCGGGTTTATTTCAAACTCTTCGTCCCAGCAATTGAAGGCATTAATTTGCTTTGCATTAATGCGGGAAGCTTCTTTCACCGTAATGAAGTTCAGGTTCATATCTGGCAGTGTCTTCCGGTAAAAATTGATCAGTTTATTATTGGCAAAAATTACCGGTATAAATAAATCAAGCATCCGGCTATCGCTCAGTGTTTTAATAATTAGTTCTACACCAATACCATTTATATCGCCACAAGTAATGCCTATCAGCGGCTTGTTTTCAGCAGGAACACTCATCTGTTTAAGTTTTCGTAAAAATACTGGTTTTTAGGCGGGTACGATCTTTTTGGCCAGTGTGAAATTTTTCTTGTGTTGCAACGTTATNNACTTACAGCCGGGAGATCATTATCCCAGGTGTAAAGATTTTACTACACAATAAATAGCTGATCTGCCACGTTCTTTATTTTGATTAAATCCAAAATCCAAAACATCGTAATGAAAAAGTTCTACACTGCTGCCTTCCTGGTAATCTGTGCAGCTTCAGTAATGGCCCAATCTACCCAACCTACTGAAGCAGGTAAAAAACATAATTTCCTTAATAATCCAGGCGAGCTTTTAAATGCTCAGACGCCCGGGTTTTTCCAGTTTCCTGTAAAGGATCGCTCCGCTTACGAGCAAATGAAGCAGCGGGAAATGAATACCTATAAAGCTTTTGGAGCAGGGAATACAGACGAGCTAATGACCAGTACAGATTATGATGT
>DGQO01000054.1 GCA_002400445.1 Chitinophagaceae bacterium UBA4412 | reverse complement strand
ATCGCTTTATTTACACTTGTTATAAAATTTTTCAGCCGGCTAAGCTGGCTTATCTGCTGCTGCGCTTTACGGGAGTTCGTAATGTCCTGGTAAATCCCATAGAGTCGCACACATTGCCCATGCTTCATCACAGGAGTTCCCACCAGGCGGATCCACTTGTCCGTTCCCTGTTTCGTGATTAACTCTATCTCCATATCATAAGCACTGCCGCATAAGGCTTTTTCATGCAGGCTCTTTAGCTTTGCTGCATCTTCAGGGTATTTAATAAACTCAAATAAGAACTCCGCCTGTGGTTGCAAAATGTTTTCAGGATAATCAAATATTGCTGCCGTTTCTTCAGAAACGGAGAGAACCCGGGAAACCGGATCAAAGTCCCAGTTTGCAGTTTTGGTAATACGCCTGATGACGTTAAGCCTCACGTCTTGTTGCTCCAATTGTTCCAGGCGCTCGTCTCTGCCGCGGTAAAAAGTACGCATTAGAACATAAAGGAAGTAGCCAGTAAACAATACATAGAATAAGCCTTTGTAACGTTGCAGGGTAATGATCGTTTCTACGCTATCGCTAGAGAGAAACAACAATATCTTATCTGAAAGCAAAATCCAGGTGAAACCGAATAACAGGTAAATGATTGTGACTTTGGTAGCGGGGCGTATATGCATAGCGTGGGGGCGCAAAAATTAAAAACACACTCGAAAGTGCCATCTTATAAAAGTACAGATTTTTGCCGGCACTATGATGATATGCAGCCAGTGGGCAAATTACACTGTTTCAAACGTATTCATATCATCTGCTAATGCCGCAAGTGCGGCCTTAAGCGCTGTTTCGATTTATTAAAAATCATTTTGCCTTTGTCCTGTCCTTTGCGCAATTCTTTTTGAACTTCTTCAGGCATATTTATTACCTCCTGGCAGGATGCACTGCAGCATCCCTGGAATTGAGTGGCACAATGTTCACACTGAATAAATAAGAGGTGGCATGCTTCATTTTTACAATTCGTATGGGTATCTGCAGGTAAACCGCACTGGTGGCAACGGGCAATTATTTCTTCCGTAATCCGCTCTCCGAGCCTATCGTCAAAAACAAAATTCTTACCCTTAAACTTATTGGGAAGTTGTGATGCCTTTACATTATTAGCATAGTGAATAATTCCCCCTTCCAGGTGAAATACATTTTTAAAGCCACGGTGTTTCATGTAAGCGCTGGCTTTTTCGCAACGGATGCCGCCGGTGCAATACATGATGATGTTTTTTTCCTTGTGCTCTGAGAGCATTTCTGCAGCCATAGGCAGTTGTTCCCTGAAAGTATCGCTCGGTATTTCAATGGCATTTTGAAAATGCCCCACCTCATATTCATAATGATTGCGCATATCTACAATAACGGTATCAGGTTCTGCAGCCAGACTATTAAATTCAGTTGCGGTTACGTACCTGCCTTTGTTTCTCATATCAAAGGATGGATCACTGATACCATCGGCAACAATTTTATCCCGCACTTTTATTTTGAGCACCCAAAATGATTTTCCATCATCATCTACCGCAATGTTTAGGCGTACATCTTCCAGNNATGCCTTCCTGCGCTACATAGATGCGTCCAAAAACATTCAAGTCTTGTAATGCCTTGTACATTTCATCCCGGAAAACGACGGGTTGTTCTACAGAAAAATACTGGTAAAAGGAGATGGTAAGTCTATGAAAAGTTTCTGCATGCAGGCGCTGCTTAAGTTCCTGCTGGGAAACCCGGTTGTGTAAAACTGCCATAAAATTTGATTCCGTTTTTTTGAATGGAAAATCATTTTTACATCAAATGTAAAAATTGATTGGATGCTTGCAGGGCAAACCAAACTTGCAGCAAAGGTAGCCAAAGCAGCACTAAAAAGAAAGCGTACGCTGCCGGCCAGTTCCACTCACCCGCATAGATCCACCTATCACACCACCGGTGCCAATGCGGAATGCAGAACTAACATTGCTCCCATTTCTCAATGCAACCACATAATCAACCCGGAAAATCTTGAAAATATTCTCCAGCCCGGCAAAGAATTCCAGGTGGCTGTTGTTCTTGTTCACATAAAATGCATTGCTGCCTGCAACCATGTTCCAGTTTAAGCGCCGGAACAAAGGAATTTTATTCGTGAGCAATCCGTTGAGGTGATGTTCTGCTTGGCCGTATAAAAAATAGGAAGCCGTAGTGCTGTTTCCATAAAATGAAGCGAGCTGAAAACTATTTACATACTCACTTGCTGCCAGGGAGCGATTTCCATTAAAGTGATGATAGTCCTGGATAAATACGGACTTGCGGCTCAAGAACCCACCCTGGCCAAGGTGGAACTTCAGTAAACCTGCAATGCGCATATTTTTCTGTCCCTCGATGCTCATTTTCCATTTATCAAAACTTGCATCGCTGCCAAATACGCCCTGGATAGCTTTGGTGTAAGCAATACTAATCGTTGGATATTTTGAGCCGATAGGAATCTTTGTATTGGGAAACTGAATGTAACGTTGGCCTGGCGTGAAACTTACTGCAGCTTCTACAATAGCGGCCTGGTGCCTGGTAAATTGTGAGGGTATTTTTTCATAAGGATAGTTTGGCGTAATGTATATGCTATCGCTCCTGTCAAACGTAAAATTCGTACTGTTGTTTAGAGGTATGCGGTCTTCAAAAAGCGCCTGTACCACTAAAGTCAATCCGCTCTCAAAACGGTTCTTGTAAACTGCATTGCCAAAATAATTTTCATAGGTTTTTAAATAATTCCTTCCATAAAGCAGGGTGGAAATACTATTTACCAACGGAGATAGTTTGCTGTTTTTATTGAATTGTGAAACTCTTTTTCCCCCAGAAAACTGCCAGGATACATTGTTGTTTCTTCCATTTTGAATGCCGTTGATATTGTCAAAGCGAACGGAAGTCCAGGCGTTTAGGTGGCCGTTACTAAAACCATAACGCAAATGCGGCTCAATTGAAATCTTGCTGCGCCAGTTCCTCAGGTTTGTTTCAATGTATCCATTCACATTTTGAGTAATGCCTTCGGCGGTATTATATTCGAGATTTAATAACAGTGGCTCTATACCCCATTGCAGGCGGTTATGCGCACTATATCTTGTTCGATCAATACCCGGCCACACTATTTTCTGCAGTTGAAGTTTGCCCTGCTTTGCATTTAAAGAATCAATTGTTTGCTTGCTGGCGGCGGAGTCTTTTCTCAGGGTATAAAGACTATCCTTTACCTGGTAATCCAGGATTTCTTCTTTCTCTAAAGGAACGGGCCGGCTGCTATCCCAAAAGGCAGTACTGCGCTTATTCACAGCGGTATCATACTTAATGACTACATTATCAAAATACTTTTTTGAAAAACCTGGCTGCAGGTTATAATTGCTGAACACGCTCTGAAAGTTTCCAATTGCATCAATACCAAATTGCTTGAAATTGAAATACAGCAATTGATTTTTCATTTGCCATACCTCTTTCGTTACAGGAACGTAGAGTTGTGAAATGCGTAAGGTATCCAGGATTTCAAGTTGAGCAGTTTTTGTAACCTCCAGGTTAAAACTATGTATGCGCCAGGTATCATCCATGATGTTGATCACGCCTGTAAAAAGTGGTTCATACTTGCGCCGTGGCGTAACCCTGATACTGTTTACAGCTTTTCCATCTTCCCAAAAAGTACCGAGGAATTTAAACTTATAGAAACCGATAGCGCCATCCGCAATCGGCGAAATAAAACCTCTTGGATTAAGTTTGTCTGTAAACATTTTCACATTATTGCTATACAAACTAATGAAGGTGGGAAAGGTGAAACCAAATCCGCCGCTGCCACTTACTCTACTGCTATTTACTTCGAGTTTAAATTTATCAGGGCGAGCCACAGATACCGTGGATAGTGATTCGGATAAATACACAATGCCTTTGCCGGTAGAATCTACACCCATCTCTGCTTTATCTTCCTTGGGTATTTTTTTACCAAAAATGCGGTTCGGCAACTCCCGGAGTTTGATAAGATCTTTGCCATATAAATCCACTTTAAAAGCATCTACCTGCTTTGCATAAAATTCCCGTTTCCGAATGGCTTGCCTTATAATTTCATAAGCAGGATCTTCATCACCACTTTTTACAACAACCTCCGTCATGGTAAGTTTTTGTTCGGTGAGAATGAACGTAACTTCCACATCTCCATTCACAATAACTTTTTTTTCTGATGTGGCGTAGCCGATATGCTGGCACACTACGGTGTATTCGCCCCTGCTTAAAGAAAAGGAAAATCTTGCTTTATCATTGGCACTTGCACCCCTGGTACTTCCCTTAATGGTAACGGATGCAAAAGGAAGCAGGTCTCCTGTTTCTGTGAATACAGTGCCATAAATGCGCTGGGCAAATGTGGAATATGAAATAGAAAAAAGAAGGAGAGAGAGAAATATCCTCATAAGAGCGTTTGTTCGCCGAAGTTAAAGTGCGAAGTGCTACAAAAATGCTAAAAGAGATTTGTGATAACCGATTTTGTTTTACCTGGGCTTGCGGGCAAAGGCTGCAGTAAGTGATGCCAAGCCGGCCACAATACCACCGATTAAGGCGGTGGCAAGAATAAGCAGGAACGGGCTATCGGTTTTTATAATGACTACAGATACTTTGTGCGCCAGCAGATGTTCGTTGTTATAGCTGAGCACAAAACTGAGTAAAGCCCACAATAGAAATAACGCCGTAAAACCTGAGAGAAAAGACCGTAGTGGCGGCTGCGGAATAAAAAATGAAACCATAAACGCTGCTATGGCAATCGTCCACCATGGCAAAAAAAGACATGCTGCAAAACTTAGTAGCGCTGTGATAAATATCGAAGTAATAAATTTCATAATAAAAACGTATGTAGTGAAATGCTTATGATTTTTCAAAATGCATGGTCCATTTTACCCGGCTATCTTTCTCTTCCGCTTTCTTCATCATCCAAAGTGTATAATATTTTCCTTCAGCCCAGTCTGATATAAAAGTATCATAGTATTTGCTTCCTGGGTTTCCGCTCTGCCCACCAGGATAAATGCCGTATGCCTGGGTTTCCTGGGTTAAACTTACCACCATGCGCCAGCTAGGCCCATGATTATCTCTGGCAGCGTTGATGATATTTTTGCCACCACCAATCGGCAGGTTAAGCCTGCTAAAGGACGGGATTTTGGTGAGATGATAAACACCTGTGCCTTTATAATTTGCCCACTCAAGCGCATCACCTACATCCGCAGGTGCCAGTTTATTAATGGCTTCTTTAAAGGCCTGCGTGCTGATGTCTCGCAAGGTTTCTATTTGTGCGGTATTCACATTATCCAAAAATTTATACGCAGTATCCCTTAGCACAGCTTCCAGCAGCGTACTTTCTTGTGGGAAGGCGGTAGGCTTGGGTGCTTTGGCAAATTCATCTGCAAAAACGGCCTGCATGAAATTATCCCAGGTATTTACAAAAACAGTGGTGGCTTTTGAATGCACATCGTTTCGCAGGTTCCACTGCTGCAGTAGCGCAAAATAGTTGAGTTCCGTTCTGCTTAATACGGTGGTATCTATACTCCGCAGAAAAACGGGAACGGCCATCTCTGCAAATACATTATAATTGTCTGTTTGCAAGGCCATCATTTGTTCTGGGGTAATGGCGTTCATTTCTGCAAGGCGACGGTTGATGATCAATCCTCGTGGAGATGGATATTCCCGACCCAAATAATAGGGGTAGGTAGAATCTACGGGCCGTTGATTAGCACTGCTCACAAAGCCCCGATCCGGATTATACTGGTACGGCGTTTCTACGTCGGGTATCATACCCTGCCACATATAACGGCTATCTGTTCCAGGCATCACAAAATCCCCCTGCCCTTTCCATTTTGCCGGCCATTCTCCCTGGGTTCTTATGGCGATATCGCCATTTTTGCAAGCGAATACACAGTTTTGCCCGGGTGTACGCAGGTGCACCACGGCTGCCTCATAATCTTTATAATTCTTCGCATGATTCAAGCCATTAAAGATGAGCAATTCATTGCTGGGATCATGCGCTTTCCATCTCACTGCATAATTTTTATGGCTTGTACTGCGCTTTCCTCCAAAACTTTTATCATACATCACCGGACCAAAAACGGTGTAAGCCACCGTATCCATAAAAGCTGGCTTGCCGGCAATAAGGATTTCTTCGTAGCGGAAATCGGTTTTGCGCCAGCTACTGTCAAACCAATATTCCTGGCGGCTTTCGTCCTTAAACTTTATTTCATAATAATCCCGCACGTCTCTGCCACCATTTGTAAAACCGAAAGCACAACTATCATTAAAACCTATGATCACATTAGGTGCACCTGGAAATGTAGCACCATACGCATTAAAAGTGGGTGTACTTATCTGCATCTCGTACCATAAAGAAGGCAGGTTTAATCCGAGGTGCGGATCATTGCATAAAATAGGCGCACCAGTTTGCGTTTTAGTACCGCTCACCGCCCAGTTATTACTGCCATTTTCGGGGTCTGGTTTATCAAGTTCTTCTGCAGTTACCTGGCTGGCGAAGTAAACGGAATCTGCATCTGCAGGCACCGTGAGATTTATGCCGGGTGGCGCAAATACTGTTCCCTTTGGAATAATCGGATCGAGTGAATCCTGGATGGCCGGGTACAACAATTTAAAATCCTGTGGATTGAAATAATTTTTAGCATTGGTCATTTCAAAATCTGATTCATGTGCCGCAAGATCATAGCTCATATACTTTAAAAAAAGTGCGGTTTTAAGGTTGCTCCACAAGCCAGGCTTATAACCAATCAGCTTATACTCCAGTGGTAACGTAGATGCTGTCAGCGAATTGATGTATGCATTTACCCCAGCGGTATATGCATCGCAAACAGATTTAGTAACCGGATCAGCGTCCATTAATTTGAGCGATTGCTCTGCGGCGAACACCATACCCAGCCTGCGAAATTCACGATCATGGCTAAGGGCAATATCTCCCACCACTTCACTCGCTCTACCAGCGGCAGAGAGTGTTTGCAGGTCCATTTGCCAGAGGCGAAAACGGGCATGCAGGTAACCTTGAATGAAGTAGGCGTCTGTTTCCACTTCAGCAAAAACATGCGGTACAAGACGATCATCAAAATAAACATCTGCCTTGCCCTGCAGTGCATCAAACTTAAAGTCGGCTGAAAAATCCTGGTCTGCAGGTTCCGCATTTTGCCATACGCCATGCTGGGGAGAAAGCAAGGCACCCAGCGGTGCGGGCAACAACATTTTTGTATTCAGTATAAATACAAGTGTGACCGTGAGCACGGCGAATATCAACATTGGAAATACTCTCATAGCAAGGCAGTAATTGTTCATTGTAAAGTAAAGGAAAGAGAAGGGATAAATAATAGATTAATTTTGAAAAATGGCAGCAGAAATGAACACCGATGTAAAAAATATCCTGGGACTCAAATTGCCCACTGACCCCCGCTGGGTGAACCTGGCAGAAATACGCCTGGAAGAAGTTCTAACCGATCATGCTTATTGTGAACAAAAAGCAGCAACAACCTGCATTTCCCTGATTACCAAAAATCCGGAAAAATCTTTACTGGTGCAGGAACTGAGCCCGATTGTTACAGAAGAATGGGGGCATTTTAGAATGGTACTTGCAGAACTGTCCAAAAGAGATTTGCAGCTTGGCAGGCAGCGCAAAGATGTGTATGTAAATAAACTGCTGGGGTTTCAAAAGAAAGGCGGTAGCCCGCAAGACCGCTTCCTGGATCAAATGCTCACTATGGCATTGATAGAAGCCAGGAGTTGTGAACGATTTAAGCGACTGAGCGAAGGAATGGAAGATGAATATATGCGTAAATTCTACCGGAAATTTATGGAAAGCGAAGCCGGGCACTATACGCTTTTCATTAACCTGGCAGAGCATTACATTGATAAAAAAATAGTGAGGCAGCGCTGGGCAGAGTGGCTTAAATACGAGGCGGCATTAATGGAGAGTGAAGAAGTGCGGGGTGACAGAATACATTAGGTCATTTTGCAAAATTGCCGTTTAATCATTCCCATGAAAAAAGGTTTTCTCCTCCTCCAAATTGAGGTAGGGATGCTGCTGACTCAAATGCTGCACCCGCTGTAAATATGCAGCTAAAAATTTCTGATGCGCTTTACTTTGTGCATTAAACGCCTTGTGCTGCCGGGCGGCATTAATACTATTGATTTCTTTCATTACAATTTGCGATGGCTCATCGATGCAAGCGGATATGAACTTTTCCCACACATAATTCGTTGCAGCATAATTAGGATGCACCATATCTTCTGCATAAAACCGGTAATCCCGCAAATCATCAATCACCAGTTCATAAGCAGGGAAATAATAAATATTTTCAAATTTATCTACGAGATGGTGCACGGCATTAATCAAAGTGGCCTTACTCCTGTTATTGGCCACAAATCCATCTCTAAGGTGCCTTACCGGGCTCACAGTAAAAATGATGCGCAATCCCGGGTTAAATTGTTTTAAGCGATAAATCAGCGTATCTAAATGCGTAACGACAGCATCCGTACTTAATAAATGTTTCTGAAATTTATCGGTAGGCAGTTTATGACAATTTGCTACCACCTTGCCGGCTTCCCCTTCGTACACAAATGCAGAACCGAGCGTGAGCAGGAGCCAATCCGCAGATTTCAAAAAAGTATGAGCGCTCTCTTGCGAAGCATTTATTTTTTGAAGGCAGCTTTCTGCAGTGAGGGCAGAAAAGCGGGTATGATGTTCCCAACTACCCCACAATTCCTGGAAATAAAACAAATCTTCCTGCTGGTAAACTTTAGCCTCAATATAAGACGTGAGAGAACGGCAGATGCTCACAGGATTGAATAAAATACCATTCGGATTTTCAATGATGGTGAATTTATGTGAGGCCAGTTTACCTCCAATCTGTTCTGTAAAACAAGATCCGGCCAAAAACAATTTGTCTTTGATATTGATCTTTTGTGCAAAGGCTTTGGGAAAAAATTCGAGGCGGAAATCCATAGCAGAAAAATTATGCATTAAAAATCTTGGCTGCCATTTGCAAGCTTTCTGCAAGGGCTACTTCGTTTAGCGCAGGTAATAAATTCTTCGACTCAAAAAACGGGATCATTAATGCGGTGTCCATATTTCCTACCAGTTCATCATTGGCCATGGGGCAACCACCAATACCATTGAGCGCACCATCAAAGCGAAGGCATCCTGCTGCCAGAGCAGCGTTGGCCTTTACCTGCCAGTTGCTTTTAGCCGAATGCAAATGAACGCCAACATTCACACCTGGTAAGGCTTCAATCACATCCCTCGTGATGGTTTCCACCAGTGGGGCTGTGGCAAGGCCCACTGTATCGGCTAAAGAAATGGTGGTGATACCAAGCTGGTAAAGTTGCTTTGCCCATTGCAACACAATATCTGCTTGGTAAGGATCGCCGTAAGGATTTCCAAATGCCATCGAAATATAAACAACCAGTTGCCTGCCACTCCGCACACAGAGTTGCTGAATCTCTTCTACCCTTTTCACAGATTCGTTGATAGATGCATTACTGTTCCTTTGCTGAAAAGTTTCTGAGATAGAAAACGGATAACCTAAATAATTAATTCCCTCAAAAGCAAGCGCATCATGCGCTCCTTTCTCATTAGCAACAATGGCTAATAATTTGGTTTGCGTATCCTGCAGGTTCAGTTGTTTCAGCACATCTTTCGTATCTGCCATTTGGGGTATGGCTTTAGGCGAAACAAAACTTCCAAAATCGATGGTATCAAAACCTACTTTCAATAAGCTATTGATGTATGCGGCCTTGGTAGCCGTTGGAATCCATTCCTTCCATCCTTGCATGGCGTCCCTGGGGCATTCTATCAAAGAAATTTTTTTGGACATAGTGTATGGATATTGTTATCCGTCATCAGTTTAAGAAATAGATTTGCTGCCTCACTGGGTGCGCTGCCGCACTGCTTCATAGAGTGCGATGCCGGTGGCTACACTCACATTCAAACTCTCAAAGTTGCCGGGCATGGGAATATTGATTTTTTCGTCGCAAATTTTCATGAGCGCAGGATATATACCCTTTTCTTCTCCACCCATTACGAGGGCACAGGGCACACGGAGATCACACTGATCGAGGCGCTTTTCAGCTTTCATTTCTGTGGCATAAACCAATATACCATTTAGGTGGAGGTCGTCCACGGCCTTTACCAGGCTGTTTACCCGGCATACGGCAATTTCTTCCAACGCACCTGCAGAAGTAAGAATGGCATCTTCATT
>DGQO01000016.1:8363-12328 GCA_002400445.1 Chitinophagaceae bacterium UBA4412 | reverse complement strand
GTTTGATTACTTACAGAAACATTTCCTCCCGCAGGAAAGAAATAACCAACTGCATTATGCAAAACCCAGTTAAGGTTTCCGTAAAAATCTTCCTGCGTAGCCGCTGCCATTGTGGTAGTGGTACCTGCAGCTTTCCTGGAAACGGAACCGCTTAATAATGCCTGGTTAACTGTAGTAGCAACAATCTCGGGTTGAGCGCTGGTGATCCCTGCACCTAAACAAACAATTTCATTATCAAAAAAGAACCAGGATTTTGTAGCCGTTACGCCGGCATTATTTTGTTTGTAGGTACTGGCTCCATAAGTGCTGTCTGAAACACCGCCGGTAAAAGAAGTATTACCGTAGGTGTTTACGTTATTGTTATTTGTTTGTGGTATTGCAAATTGGCGCATGGTTGTGCCGGGTACTTTATTCCAGTCCCAGGCCGGAAAAATATTATAGTATTCTCCACCATCAACTCTTATAGAAGTAGCACCATCTGTTAACCAGGTGCCTAATTTATTTTCACCATTTAAAGTTTCTGTGCGAACCGTTCTTGTAGATACGGCACGCACACCGAATGCATAGGCGGGTCTGTTATGTGTAGTGTAATCTCCCGTCCAGTAATGTACATGGTAAGGTTGCGGAAGACTGTAAGACGCAGGCTGCGACTGGGTTATACGGTCGTAATCTGCTTGCAGCGCACTTCCATACGCAGGATGTACTGTAATAGCTTTAGCCACTATATTGGCCGTAATGCCTTTGTTACTATTTATCCGTGAAATACCTCTTCCATCTAAGTTGAAATCCTTGTAAGCTCCACGGGCTGTTCCCACATAAGAGTGGTGTAAAAATTTATAGGCAATTTCTAAATTAGCCGGCGCAAAACTAAACGAGGTACCCACTATGTAAACGGCTACATTATAAATGCCATCCATAAAATCCCGGCCATAACCCTGCATCATGAGCTGGGAATTGTGTTGTAAAAAAGCATAATCTGCATTGATGCCTTCTACACCACTGTTTACAATAGCCAAAGTACTTTGAGCTTGTGTAATACCAACAGTGATTACGGATGCATCATTGGTAAGCGCACCCCTATACACCCAATGCACGGCTTCGTCCACCCGGTTTGCACCAACTTGTCCGGAAGGGTTATCCCTGGAAGACAAATAGGCAATGGATGCATTTTCATCAGCAAGTGGCAGGGCTGTACTTCCACTGCGCATGATCACGAGCATTTCTCCGAGCAACTGGGGATAGCTTATCTGGTCGTTATACCAATTGTAAGCATCATGAATATGGCCATTCCAGTATTTTAAACCCAATACAATTTTATTGTAAAGGTTTACATCACTGTTATAAGTGGCTCCCGGAAATGTATAAGCAATAGCCATCGTTCTTAACCGGGTAAGGTGATTATTAAATGGAACATCTCCGGCCACACCCGCCGCATAGGGTATGTCATTAAAAGATCCATNNTAATCAGTTTGTGCGTTTACTTTCAAGGCTGAGGTGCACATAACGATCAAGAGAGAGAGAATGACAGTAAAGTTTTTGTTCATTGTAGGTTTTTTTAAAAAGTTCAGGTTGAAAGAAAGGAAGATTGATTGCTGCCTTATTACGATGGGTTCCAAGTGATGTAAAGCAATGAATGCTCTCTTATCTCCTCACTTTTAAACTGGCATTATTGCACGCTTGAATAAGTAAATCCCGCTTTTAACGAGGCTCCGCCGTTTCACTATTGCCACAGAAGGAAGAAATGACACCCGGAACATTTTTTTGAACCGGGTATCATCTAGGTAATTACTGAATAGTTAATTCAACTTCTTTTGTGGTGTAATCCTGGTTATCACCGGTAGCATTTGCAGCAAGAAAAACAACTTTATAGGATCCGGGCTTTGTATACACGTAATCGAAACTGTTTATCTTTTGGGTTACATTTTTAATAGCAACAGCCACATCGGGCTGCACCGTATTGAGATATAACAGTTTGGAAATTACCCAGTCTTCATTGTCTGCTGCAGTAGCAGCACCTCCGGCAATACGAAGCTGTGTGGCTGAAATAGTCCAGAGCGCAGCAGGATTCAGCACATTCACTTGTGCCCATCCCCCACTGGCAATGTCTGTAATAGGTAGCAGTGAGTTGTCGGCTAATTTCAAATTGAATTTAAGGTTACTGATAGTCCAGGTTTTTTGCGTACTTCCTGTAGTGCCGGTGTACTTAAAGGCAAGATATATCGGCTTCTTTTGCGCCAGGAAATCTGATAAATTGATGATACCAGAAGGTGTATTATCTGTTCCGGTAGATAGCGTGGCCCGGCTTGTGATATCTGTCCAGGTTCCTTGTGCAACACCGGCTGCTGTGTACACTTGTTTGAAGTCGTTTGAAGCCAGTACCTGCAGTGTATTTACCTGTGTGCCATATTGTGCATAGCTTGTAAACTGTAATTCGGGTACGCCATCAATACTTGTTCTATCCCGGTAAGTATAATCGTGGCCCGGTTCTCCGGAGAAGAAGCTTATGAATTCTGCATTTCCTGTAAAATCGAAATGTACAGTATCGCCCACACTGTAGGTTTTAGCCGGCGTTGTTACGCCAAACGATACCGGATCTATCTTTAACTCTTTGCTGCAGGATGCCAATGCACCGAGGGCTGCAAACGTTATGATTAATCGAATATGTTTCATATTATTTTTATTTTATTTTTTTCTAAATAAATATCTCGCTCATCCTTACTTAGTAGCCAGGATTTTGTGTAGCTGCTTTGTTTACACTGGTTTCTGAAGCAGGTATGGGGTAAAGTAAATATTTTGGTGAAGAAGCGGCGTTTGTAGCGCCCAGCGAGCTGTATTTCCAGGTGGCGTTATTACCTACATCGGTAATCATTTGATTTGCCAAAGCACTCATCGTTTGTGTCCAGATGCCCCACCTGATTAAATCCGGCCTTCTTTGGGTTTCAAAGCAAAGCTCTCTTGCTCTTTCATCCTGTATCACTTGCAGAAACTGTGCTTTGCTCAGGCCTGCTGCAAGATCAGAGGTAGCGTTAGGTGTATTTACCGGGAAGCCAAAGCCTCTTCTGCGCACTTTATTCACCGCTTCGTATGCCGCTGCTGATGGGCCATTGTTCACTTCATTATCGGCTTCGGCGCTCATGAGTAACACGTCTGCATACCTAAGGATCGGAAAATTAATACCTGTATTATTTTTGCTTTTGGGTGTTAAGGTTTCATAAGATCTTCTCCACTTACCACAATTTCTGTCATAAATTAAAGCGCCTTTATTTACCCTGTTTATTCCGGAATATCCGTAAGGTGCAATTGCCCAATCTCTGCGCAAATCTCCGGCCTCATATAAATCATAGAGTTTTTTTGTTGTATTCACAAATGCATAGCTGTAGCCGGTATCATTGTTTGCGGTGTATTGAATGCCGTTAGTATTTCCTACCCGGCCCTGCTCCTGCGTAGTATTTAAATCATTGCCAATAAAATCTGCTTCCCACATGGCTTCTTTAATGTCGTAGATATCCTGCGCTTCATTAATGAAGATTTGACTGTAGCTAGGGTTCAAAGAATGAATACCAGATTGCTGTACTTTGTTAGCCCATGTTAATGCTTCCTGGTACTTTGTCTGATCTCTTAAAGGATAACCTGCCATCGTTAAGCAAACCCTGGCTAAAACGCCCTGAACCGTTGTTTTAGAAACACGGCTGGAGTGATTGAATTTTGTAGCAGGATAACATTTTGCTTCTGCATCAGTCATATCACTAAGGATCTGTGCATATATTTCCTTGGCAGGAGTTCTTACCACATCTGCTTTTGAAGCGCCGGTAATAGTAGTGGGTTCCAGCCTCAGCGGCACGTCACTAAACTTACTCACTAAAAGGAAATAGTAATAACCTCTCAGGAATTTTGCTTCGCCCAGGATGGCATCTCTTTCTGCGGGGTCCATTCCTTTGGGAGTGTTTATATAATAGATCAGGTTA
>DGQO01000016.1:3396-8247 GCA_002400445.1 Chitinophagaceae bacterium UBA4412 | reverse complement strand
GCATAGTTGGCTTCTGGCGCCGCAAAGGAAAGCGGCTTAGTATTTAATGCTTTCTCGCAGGAGGTGATGGAACCTACCATGAGTAATATTATCAGCGAATAAGATATGCGTTTCATAATAATTTTTTTTTTACAATTAAAGAGATGCTTTAACTCCGAAGGTGATGGTGTTTGAGCGTGGATAAGCTGAATAGTCAACTCCAGGCGTAAGCACACTATTGAAAATACTCACTTCAGGGTCATTGCCTGAGTAATTGGTAATCG
The DNA here is from genome assembly GCA_002400445.1 of Chitinophagaceae bacterium UBA4412. Lineage (GTDB taxonomy): Bacteria > Bacteroidota > Bacteroidia > Chitinophagales > Chitinophagaceae > Ferruginibacter. The sequence continues at coordinate 7,984 of DGQO01000016.1, read as the reverse complement.
TATATAAGTTCTGTGCAGCTACATAAAAGTTTAAGCTGCTAAAACCCCATGCCTTAATCATGTCTTTAGGAAGGTTATAACCTAGAGACACTGTTTTTAAACGCAGGTAAGAACCATCTTCAACAACTCTTGAAGAGAAGGTATTACCAAGAGGACCCTGGCCACCTGTGCGAAATAGGGTGTTGCTCGGATTGTCTGGCGTCCATCTGTCTGCATAGCTGGCATATTGGTTCAGGCCCTGTTTTGCTAAAGCATTTCCTTCAAAAATCAACCTGTTTCCGTTAATGAGATTGCTTCCATAAGACCACTGGCAAAAAATGCTCAGGTCAAATCCTTTGTAAGAAAAATCATTGGTAAGACCGCCCGTGTGAATGGGAAGGCCTCTGCCCAGAATAGTAAAATCGTTATTGTTTACGGTACCGTCTCCATTGAGGTCTTTGTATTTGATATCGCCTGGCTTAATAGAACTTCTCACATTACCATTAGTAGGTACCGTTCCAATCAGGCTATACACTCCCGAAGGGCTTTTGTCAAATTCATCAAATTGATATACACCATCAAAAATAGGCCCGTACATTAATCCTAAAGATTTGCCTTTTGTAATGAGGTATGCAGGAATTGAAGCAATCGTATTATCAAATGGTGCAGTCCTGAAGAAGGATTGCTGATTGTCTGCCAATTCTAATACTTTGTTTGCATTAAAGGAGATATTGAAACTGGTATTCCATGTAAAATCATTCCTGCGAATATTTACCGTGTTGATAGAAATTTCTAATCCCTCGTTTTTCACCTTCCCGATGTTTTTAAATATGGTGCTGTAACCATAGGATGTAGGAATATTGGCGTTCAACAATAAGTCTTTGGTTACTTTCTTATACACATCTGCCGTAAAGTTGATGCGGCGTTTGAGGAAGGATAAATCTACACCAATACTTGTTTGTGCAGTGGTTTCCCACTTCAGATCCGGATTGCCCAGCGTTCCTGGTGTAAGACCGGATGATGCCACATTTCCAAAGGTGTAACCCTGGGATATTGTAGAAACCCCGTATTGAGAGAGATAAGGGAAATCGCTCACCCTGTTATTACCCGTTAAGCCATAGCTCAACCGTAATTTTCCATCAGAAACTGCATTAATATTTTTCATGAATGGCGTATTGCCAAACTTCCAGGCAAAGGCTCCTGAAGGGAAATAACTCCAGTGATTCTGCGGAGAAAACTTTGAAGAGCCATCTGCCCTGAATGACGCCGTGAAAAGAAAATCAGAATGATAGGTATAGTTAGCACGGCCTAAGAAAGAAACCAAGCTATTGAGCGAAGCATTAGAAGTAATACTTGTTGGTGTGCCCGAGCTCAACCAACTGATATTGTCAGCCTGTGATGGAAGCTGGTTAGCCGCTACGCCGTAGCTTGAAGTCTTCACTCCCTGTGCTGTAGCACCGGCTACCAGGCTTAAAGAATGATCTTTATTAAATCTTTTGTTATAAGAAATGGTATTCTCATTCAACCATGAATTCACATTGAAATAGATAACCGAACCATTCACACCATTTCCGTTCAATCTTGGGTTACCATAAGAGGTGAGGGTATCATTAAAAGATTCAGCCTGCCTTATCAGGGAGTTGATACCACCAGATACNNTAGTCATTTGCAGAACTCACGTTATCATCAAAAGACTGGTTAATGAGGTTACTTCCAAAAGGTTTGAATCCCCATACACTATACAATAATGTGCTTGTGGCACTGCTTGCGGTAGCCGCAGGGTTTACACCAGACTGCTGCAAATTGCTGTAATTCGCATTGATGCCGGCTTTAAAATTCTTACCAAGGCTCTGGTTCAATGAAATCCTTCCCTGGTATCTCTTATAGCCCGAATTGATGATTACACCATCCTGGTCTAAAATGGAACCTGAGATAGAATATTTTGTTTGCTTGGAACCACCAGAAACAGAGAGATTATAATTTCTCATGGGTGCAGTGTGGAACATTCTTTTCTGCCAGTTAATATCTGAGCTGTCTTTATAACTATCTACCGAAGCACCATTTCTTAAATAATAATACGCACCTGAACCGATTACGCTAGTATCTGTGCCGGGGCTCACTTCCAGTTGATATTTTACAAACTCGTAGGGGCTCATTAAAGGCACCGTATTGGTTGTACTCTGAAAGCCATAAGATGCATCAAATGTCACCACCGGCGGACCTTCTTTTCCGCTCTTTGTGGTAATGAGTATAACACCATTGGCACCACGGGCACCGTAAATGGCCGTTGCACTTGCATCTTTTAACACACTGATACTTTCAATATCACTTGGATTTACGGAGTTGCTATTGGGGTTCTCAATGGGGAAGCCATCTACCACGTAAAGTGGTGAGTTGTCTTGCGTAATAGAGTTGTTACCCCTTATTACAATGTTGTTGTTAGATCCTGGCTGGCCATCCACAGATGAAGTAACAACACCTGCAATGCGGCCTTGTAAGGCTTCTGTAAAATTGCGCACCGGTGCTTTCTGCATATCACTGATAGGTGCCACTGCAACGGAGCCGGTTAAGTCACTTTTCTTTGCTACACCATAACCAATTACGATCACATCCGTGAGCGTACTGGCATCTGATTCCAGTGTAACATCGATAACGCTTTTTCCACCCACAGGCACTTCCTTAGAAGTAAATCCTACATGACTGAAAACCAGCACCGGTTTTTCGCCGGTTACTTCTATCGTGTAGCGGCCATTGTCGCCACACAGTGCAGAAATCTTCGTTCCTTTAAGAATAACAGTTGTTTGGCTTAAAGGGTTTCCGTCGCTACCCATCACCAATCCTGTAACAGTTTTTTGCTGGGCGGCTGCACTAAGCAGCGTACCAAGAAATACTGTGAGCATTAATAAAAACTTTTTCATACGTGAAATTTTGGTTGATGCAATCTTTGTTTGACTTTATCTGCTGTTTGATTTTACTTGAGCCTAATTCGAAAACCTCGCTTTTTTTAAAATGCTGATGTTTTTTTTGTGGTAACCGGAAACTCACTATTCATGAAGGTTACAAAGCAAGTGAACAATCGATTTTTTTATGACAGTCCGAAAATACCTTTTCTTTTCGTAAAGAATCTGTGCAAACGGTTGTACAATTTTTCGGAGAGGTCTACAGCAATGATAGAACTATTGATGCGGGTAAGGAAGGTTAAACTTGTGCAACCGTTTGTGCAGTTTTGGTTACATAAAAAAGGGTACTTTAGATAAACACCATAATTTGGCAAAAGAAGAAATCAGGAGACTTTTAAAGAAAATGAAACAACCTGTGTTTCTGAAATGGCCAATATTATTTTTTCACACTTATATCGATTCGCTTATGCTACGCTCCAGACTGGTACTCACTATTTTAATCAGCGCTTTTTCCTTATCGCTTACAGCGCAACCCCTCACTGCCCCGCACAAAATTTATCAAACGATGAAGAAAGTGGCAGACTGGCAAGTTAATGAACTTAAGACCAAGCAATGGAAATACGTTCCCACAGATTGGACGAATGGCGCATTATACACAGGTATGATGAAGTGGGCTAAAATGGCTAATGATGATCAATATCTTTTGTTTCTGAAATCAATTGGAGAAAATCTAAAATGGCAGGGAGGTCCCGAACGTTTTTTTGCAGATGATTATGCAGTGGGTCAAACCTGGGCCGAACTATTTATGCTTTATAAGGATTCTGCAATGATAAAACCAATGATGAGTATTGGCGATGACCTGATCAGTCAGCCACATACAGAATCTTTGCTCTGGAACTTTGACGGAGGACTGCACAACCGGGAATGGGCCTGGTGCGATGCCTTATATATGGGCCCGCCAATGCTGGCTTACCTGGCTACAGCCACCGGCGAACAAAAATATTTAGACATTGCTGACAGGCTTTGGTGGCGCAGCACAAATTATTTATTTGATCCCGCAGAGCAACTTTATTATAGAGACAGTCGCTTTTTTGATAAGAAAGAAAAGAATGGTGAAAAAGTATTTTGGAGCCGCGGCAATGGTTGGGTCATTGCGGGCATCGCCAGGATGTTAGATAATATGCCGGCCGATTATCCAAGCAGGGTAGGCTATGAAAGAATTTTTAAACAAATGGCNNTTTGCCTGGGGTATCAATAATGGATATTTATCGTATGATGAGTTTTATCCGGTTCTTGAAAAGGCATGGGTTGCGCTTAATGGCTGCCTGCACGAAGATGGAAAATTAGGCTTTGTGCAAGTGCCTGGTGCAGCACCTGAAAAAGTAACTTTTGAAGATACCGAAGTATATGGTGTAGGTGCTTTCCTGCTTGCAGGAACAGAATTGTTTAAACTGAATTATGAAAGACAACGTGAGCCAGGTAAATTGACCATTGAAAATAATTCTTCTTTTAACCGGGAAACAGAGTTGGCAGAAATTGGTTGGAAAAGGCTTGCAGTAATGCGGTTTAATCCGCAGCAAACAGTAGTGGTAAATGCACAAACGAATGAAGAAATTCCTTCCCAGGTTATTTTTAAAGATGGAACCAGCATGCCAGAAACATTCCTGTTTCAGGCAGGAACGAGTGCTGGAAGTACAGCTTATTATTAT
>DGQO01000016.1:0-3371 GCA_002400445.1 Chitinophagaceae bacterium UBA4412 | reverse complement strand
GGTATTGATATCTGGGCAAAGCGCACATCCAACCTGGTGATAGATAAATGGTATAAAGGAGATGACTACCATCATGACCATGGCGAAGGATTAGATTTTTATGGTGTTGGGCTTACTTTAGGAGCAGGCGGTGTGGCACCCATCCTCAACAAAAAATTGTATCCATCAGAAAATTTTGTGACCTACAAAATATTAGCAAACGGTCCACTGCGTACTACATTTGAATTGAACTACAATCAATGGAAGGCTGCAGGCATCAAAGTGAAAGAAACAAAAACGATTACCCTGGACGCTGGTTCATTTCTGAATAAAATAGACGTTCATTATAAATTTAAAGGTAAGGCACTGCCAATTGCTGCAGGCATAGCAATACTGCCAGGTACAGGCGGCCAGGTTTGGAGCGATTTATCCGGCGATGGTTTACTGGCTTACCAGCAACCTGCTCAAGAGCAAGGTACCATCAGCGTTGGTGTAATTATACCACAGCCCTCTACCACAGCCGAACTTGCGCTTGGTGCAAAAGATCATTACAACCACACAGGACATTATCTTCTGGAAACAACAGTAAAAAAGAAAGAAGTGCTCACTTATTACCAGGGTGGTAACTGGGATAAAGAAGGTACGTTCAAAACCTTCTCTGACTGGAAGAATTACCTCAAGCAAAAAGATGAAGCAATCCACAATCCTTTGAACATAGAAGTGCATCTTTAAAACGCAACCTTTTAAACACCCTCAAAATAACCCTTATCACTCATTATTTTAAAGCAATCAAATGGACACGATCTTAAACAAATTCAAACTCGAAAATAAAATTGCATTAGTTACCGGCTCATCAAGCGGTATAGGAATGGCCATGGCCACAGCGCTTGCAGAAGCAGGTGCAGATATCATTGGAGTTAGTCATGATATGGATAGCAATAGCGAAAATATAAAGAAGGCCATCACAGACTGCGGAAGAAAGTTTACCGGCTACCAGGCAGATTTTGGTAACAGGGATTCATTGTATGCCTTTATTAATAAAGTAAAGGCTGATTTTCCGGTGATTGATATTCTATTAAACAATGCAGGCATTATTATGCGNNACCCGTGAGATAGGTAAGCGAATGATAGAAAGAGGTTATGGTAAAATTATATTCACCGCTTCTATGCTCACTTTCCAGGGTGGTATCAATGTGCCAGGATATACCGCCAGCAAGTCTGCAGTGGGAGGCTTAACAAAAGCTTTTGCCAATGAGTGGGCTTCAAAAGGTGTGAATGTAAATGCTATTGCACCCGGCTATATTGCTACAGCCAATACTGCAGCCTTGAGAGCAGATGAAGAAAGAAGTGACGCCATTTTATCCCGTATTCCTGCAGGCCGCTGGGGCCAGCCAGAAGATTTTAAAGGACCCGCAGTGTTCCTGGCTTCCGATGCTGCAGCTTATGTGCACGGCACAGTGTTTACTGTAGATGGCGGATGGATGTGCAGGTAATTTTCCTGGTTTCGCTGCATTTCTCATTGGATCATTAAGGATTAACTGCAGCGCTGTTTGAGCCTTTTATTTATTTTTTAGATTAATCGATTATGCATCCAGCCATTTTGCAAGCTTACGGCTTTACCGGTGCGGATTTGAAAGTGAAACCTTTCGGTTCGGGCCTCATTAACCATACCTGGAGAGTTAAGTACGAGGGTGGAGATTATATTCTGCAACGCATCAATGATAACGTGTTTAAAAAGCCTTTTGATATTGCCAGCAATATCAACCTGCTTGCTACTTATCTTAAGGAACATCATCCCGAATATTTATTTGTGGCTGCGGTAAAAACCTTAAGTGGTGATGACATGTTTTATTTGCCGGAAGAAGGCTATTTCCGCATGTTTCCCTTTGTGCCCGATTCTCATTCTAAAGATGTGCTCGAAACGCCTGAACAGGCTTACCAAGCTGCGGCGCAGTTTGGCCGCTTTACTAAACTATTAGATGGCGTAGCGGTAGACCGCTTGAAAATATCGATACCAGATTTTCACAATCTCTCCCTGCGTTATGCGCAGTTCTTAAACGCTCTTGAAAATGGAAACCCCGAGCGTATTAAGGAAACAAAAGCGCTCTCGGATGAACTGCTAAACCAGGCACAGATTGTAAAGGAGTATGAGCATATTAAATCTGATGCNNGGTTTTTTTATAAGTGATGTGGGCGATATGATGCGCACTTACCTTTCCCCGGTGAGTGAGGAGGAAGCAGACTTTAGCAAAATAGAAATCCGGGATGCTTTTTATGAAGCTATTCTCAAAGGATATTTTGAAGAAATGAAAGAAGTCCTTAGCCCGGCAGAACAGGAGCATTTTTTTTATGCAGGCACTTTCATGATCTATATGCAGGCTATTCGTTTTTTAACCGATTACCTCAATGATGATGTGTATTATGGCGCAAAATATCCGGCACATAATCTCGTAAGGGCAGGCAACCAGGCGATGCTGCTACAACGGCTGTTACAGAAGAAAGATTTATTTACAAAGATGATAAAAGCGTAAACAAATGAAAGGCAAAACAGTATTGGTTACCGGTGGCCTCGGCTATATCGGCTCACACACCGTGGTTGAATTAATCAAAGAAGATTTTGAAGTAATTATCGTAGATAACCTGAGTAATTCAGAGCCATTTATCTTAGACAGGATTGAGGAAATCTCCGGCCTGCGTCCGGTATTTTATGAGAAGGATGTATGTAACCTGCCTGAAGTAGAAAAGATATTTAAAGCCCATTCCATCGATCTCGTTGTGCATTTTGCAGCCTACAAATCTGTGGGCGAATCAGTAGTTGAGCCGCTTTTGTATTTTCAAAATAATTTAAGTTCATTAATGAATGTGCTGCAAGCGATGCAGGATAATAAAGTTTCCAATCTTATATTTTCTTCTTCAGCTACGGTATATGGTCAGCCGGAGATACTACCGGCTACAGAACTAACGCCTTTTCAAAAAGCTTTATCGGCTTATGGCAGCACGAAACAGATTGGTGAAGAAATTCTTGAAAAAGTTTGTGCCACCGGGCGCATCAATAATATTTCGCTTCGCTATTTTAATCCCGTCGGTGCACACGATTCTGCCCGCATAGGAGAACTGCCTAAGGGCATTCCCAATAACTTGTTTCCTTATGTAATGCAGACGGCCACTGGCAAGCTCGCACAACTCACTGTATTTGGTAATGATTACGATACGCCGGATGGTACCTGCCTTCGGGATTATATTCATGTGGTTGATCTTGCCAAAGCACATGTGCAAGCCTGCAAGCGTCTCCTGGCTGGTAAGCCTGCATCAACTTTTGAAGTATTCAATCTTGGCACCGGCCACGGCAGTTCTGTTCTGGAGATTATTCATGCCTTCGATAAAATCACGCA
>DGQO01000112.1 GCA_002400445.1 Chitinophagaceae bacterium UBA4412 | reverse complement strand
CGTTGGAAACCTGACCGTTATCAGGAAATGAAAAATGGATATCATGAAACCGGTGTTTAGAATAAAGCGTCATACGGCAGGTGAATATGTAAAGGGTATATTAAACGGTGAAAGAGTGATGCTCGGCAAAGCCATTACCCTGGTGGAGAGCAGGCTTGATGCTGATAATGAAATGGCAGAAGCCGTATTGAAAAAATTACTACCGCATACCGGAAACTCAATAAGAATAGGTATTACAGGTGTGCCCGGTGCAGGAAAGAGTACACTGATTGAAGCCTTTGGTGGTTATCTTACGGCTACAGGAAAAAAGGTAGCGGTACTTACGATTGATCCCAGCAGCCAGAAGACAAAGGGTAGCATCCTTGCAGATAAGACAAGAATGGAATCGCTGGCGAATGATCCCAACGCATTTGTGCGTCCCTCTGCTTCAGGTGCAACGCTGGGCGGTGTTCATAATCGCACAAGAGAAACTTTGCTACTCTGCGAAGCAGCGGGTTTTGATGTAATTATTGTAGAAACTGTGGGTGTAGGACAAAGCGAAGTAAGTGTGAAAGGTATTGTTGATTTTTTCCTGCTCATCATGATATCGGGTGCCGGAGATGAACTCCAGGGAATTAAAAGAGGCATTATGGAAATGGCCGACCTGGTAGCCATTAATAAAGCAGACGGAGATAATGTGCAACGTAGCAAGATGGCCAGGCTCCAGTACGAAAATGCGCTACACCTTTTTCCGCCAAATGAAAATAACTGGTATCCTAAAGTGCTCACCTGTTCTGCCATCAACAATACAGGCATCAAAGAAATCTGGGATATGATTTGTCTTTACGAAGCAAAGACAAAGGAAAATAATTTCTTCAGCATCAACAGGCAACAACAAAACCTGCAGTGGATGCATGAGACCATCCGGGAACGATTACAAAACAGTTTTTACCAGCATNNGTTCCCGCCATTATAGCTGCTAAAACATTGCTGAATCTTTTTTTTAGTACAAAGCGTAATGCGTAATCAGCTTTTATCGTAAGGATGCAAAATATTTATCAGGCTCCAATGTGGCTTTAGTTCTTTTCCTTTTTTAAATTGATCCAGCCAATATTTTTTATGGGCAGCATCAAGATTTAATGTGTCTGGGATGAATAGTAATTTGTATTGTGGCGAAATCCAAAAAAGATAAAAATCGCCCATACCTCCGCTGTAGGAACAACCGATGAAATTAAACTTGTTTTTGATGGCCATAAGGGCGTCCATCATGGCAAATGGATTTTCTCCGGTAAATATCCCGCTCAAATTTATCAAAGTATCCTTCGTAAGAATATTGCCGTTACTGCTATCCATTTCAATTTTTACAATCTCGTTGCGCACTTTAAAAAAAGTGTATTGAGCATAGGTTGCCGTATCAAATGGAAAAGCCATTGAAAAATCCTGCATGAGTTGATGCGGGCGCCAGAAAGAAAGTTTTGAGGTGTCACCCACATGTTTAAAATTGCAAACGTACACGTTCGTATCACCGGAGGTTCTTAACCAAAAATTGTCTTCGCCACTTGCACCATAACTAAAATCCTTAAGCATTGCTAATGCGTTAGCATCTATCTGCGCTGATATTTGCAAGGCCTTTTGCTCAATCATTTCTTCTTCTGATACCGGAGACGAGCACTGTATACAACACATGAGCATCGAGCAGGTGAGCAGCATAATGTGCGGCTTGCGGTACTTGCAGTACTTATCTTTACAAGTAAAATACTCAGCGAGTTTGCCTGCCGGGAACTTGATGGCCATAGTTCCAAAATTATACTAAAATATCCATTGCAAAACTTACCAGCACCTCTATGCTACGCTTAAAGTTGCTGATGAGCTACCGCATTTACGATGAGCGTATACCGGCTGTTTTTCAATTGTTCACCTTTATTTTTGTGAGATGAAAATAGTAGGCTTCTCATTGCTTTTGCTTATATGCATGGCTTGTAATCAGCAACGGAAACAGCCTGAACCAATGGCAGAGAATCCCGCTTTGCCGCAGACGGATAGTAGTTACATTTTGCCAGATACAGTTACCATCACTGAAGAAGCTATGAACAGTGTACTTGGAAACGTTCCTCCAATTCGGACTGTAACTGCTGCTGCGCTGGTAAGTTTTGCTAAAACCTTGATTGGCACACCCTACAAAACTGCATCTACTAACCCCGCAGATGGTTTCGATTGCTCTGGTTTTATAACGCATGTTTTTAATCACTTCAATATCCAGGTGCCCAGGTCATCGGTTGACTTTACGAACGTGGGAAAAGACGTTGCTTTAAAAAATGCAAGAGAAGGAGATTTGATGCTGTTTACCGGCACTGTAAATAGCATCAGGGTAGTGGGCCACATGGGCATCGTGACGGAAAATTCAGATACATTAAAATTTATTCATTCCACTTCTGGCCGGGAATACGGTGTAACGATCACTCCTTTCTCTGATCACTATAAAAAGCGGTTTGTAAAAGTTGTGAGAGTTTTTGAAGATTGAATGTAGCAGCCTCATATTCCTTTTCTTTCAATCACAAATGCACTGCAATGGTCTCCCGGAGAAAAAATTCTTTCTCTCCAATGTAACAAATGCTACAGTGGCGGAATCACATACCATCTATTTTTAGAAAAAATACTATGGCAAAAATAGTCATACT
>DGQO01000138.1 GCA_002400445.1 Chitinophagaceae bacterium UBA4412 | reverse complement strand
TCAAAATCATCACCACCCAGGTGGGTATCACCGTTCGTAGATTTTACTTCAAAAACACCATCGCCCAGTTCAAGCACCGAGATATCAAACGTACCACCACCAAGGTCAAATACGGCAATCTTTTGGTCTTTACCTTTTTTATCGAGGCCATAAGCCAGGGCGGCTGCCGTGGGCTCATTTACAATACGGCGCACATTAAGGCCCGCAATCTCGCCTGCTTCTTTAGTAGCCTGCCGCTGTGCATCATTAAAATATGCCGGCACAGTAATCACTGCCTCATGAATTTCCTGGCCCAGGTAGTCTTCTGCAGTTTTCTTCATTTTCTGCAATACCATGGCGCTTATTTCCTGCGGCGTGTACATTCTGCCGTCAATATCTATGCGAACCGTATTATTGTCACCTTTGGCTACTTTATAGCTCCAGTGTGTAGATTCTTCCGTCACTTCGTCGTAGCGGCGCCCCATAAAACGCTTCACACTACTAATGGTGTTATGTGGATTCGTGATGGCCTGGCGCTTTGCAGGATCCCCCACTTTACGCTCACCATTCTTTAAAAATGCAACTACTGAAGGGGTTGTTCTGCGACCTTCGTCGTTTGCAATTACAACCGGCTCGTTGCCTTCCATTACAGAAACGCAACTGTTGGTAGTACCTAAGTCAATGCCTATAATCTTTGCCATAACTAAATTGTTGTTGTTTAGCTTACGGATTCAATCATTATGCCAAGGGGATATGTGTGCAAAAATGACAGTTTAACCGGCGGATAGTTCCAATTTCTGGGTTACCAGCAACTGTGCCCTGCTGAAACTGCAGTGGCGACGCTCCGTTCGTCTTCAGCGCACCAGTGGGCAAAGGCAATTCCTGATATAAGGGTATAACTGAAAATTATTCCAATTCAGTAAATTCAGCAGCACCATCCTTTTTTACCTTAAAGGTGAAATGATGCTGTGTGAAATAGCTTATCACAATGACCAGCGAGATGGTGAAAACCTGGCTAAGCACAGCCTCCCAGTGAAGGACTTCCACCAGCAGTTTTAGCATAAAATAGTTGATGACCAGGTTAAAAGAGAAGGAGAGAAAATACCTGAAGAGTTGTATACGCCCCCGAAGATTGGAAGCGGTGAATACCACATAACGGTTAAGCACAAACCCCAGCACGAAGGTGATACCAGACGAAATAAAAAGAGCTGCACTATGAGGTTCAAAAGCAAAAAAGCCCAGTTGTAGCACCTGCTCCCTGAAAATAAACCTATAGGATACAATGTAAGTAATCAACCCAAACAGGGCATTGCCTCCGCCACAGGCCGCATACCTGAAAGTTTGTAAGGGCATAAACTTTCGAAACATCGGGTAGAAAAAATCAATAATATCAGTGATGAATTTTCGCATTCGGGTAGGCGCAAAACTAAGGGATTCAGCAATTATTGGAGCAGGGCAAAGAAAACCAGGGAATTTTATGGCAGAAACCGGCTGGGTTATTAAACAAAAGTCGCCTCAGCTTTATGCCGAAGCGACCCTCGTTTTGATATTTATCCGATCACCTCTGTACGATGATTTTTGAAGTGATTACAGTGGTTCTATTTATTGCCTGAACGGTATAGATTCCGTTTGCAACCAGTCCAAGATGGATGGTTAAGGATTGTGATTTATTCATCGTGTTCACGGCTTGCCGTAACACTATCCTACCATTTTGGTCTGCCACCCTGATTTCTGTTGGGATAAATTCATTCAACTGCACTGTAAATGTTCCATTGTTAGGATTAGGATACACATTTACTTCCGGATTCAAAGAAGTGGGCACTTCCTGAATGGAGTGATTTATTCTGCCAGCAGATGCGGCAGCTCCTGAATTACACGGACCTGGTTTTGCTCCAAGCAAAAGAGCAATGAATGCCTGGGTTTGGCTGTAGCAGTTCTGGTGTTTGCCAGACCAGCACACCAATACTTCATTGTTTTTCGGACCGCATCTTACATCTATTACCTCGATGGTTTTTGAAGCCGTAATAATGCATCCCAGAGAATCTGTAACAGTTACGCTGTACTCATACATCCCTGCAGCATTTGGAGAAACATTTATAAACGGTGTAGTTGCTCCATTGGACCATGCGTACTTGTAGCCCGTCGTTGGCATACGGGTGCCGCCATTTGCAACGGCCAGCAGCAATGCATTTGCAGGGCCAAAGCCTTTGTAAATTGTATTTATTTTTCCAAATATGGGTAGTGGCCATGTGTTGGGAATACTGAGGCTCATGGGCGCATTGATTCTCACGCTTGTGCTGCAAGTGGTAATATTGCCTGCATTGTCTGTAACCTTCCAGGTGATCATACTTGTACCTGGGTTATACGTTCCACTTGCGTCTGGCAGGTTACCTGAAAAATGGGTTGCACCCTGCACAATAAATGAGTAACTTTTTATACCAGAAATATCTGATGCCACAACTGGCGGAATACTGTAATGGTTACTGGCATCAAAGCACAAAACCTGCGCCGGTACGCATTGTACATTTGGGGGCATCACATCCGTAACAACGCCGGATACCCGCAATAGTTTGCTGATCGCACCATCCGCTGTCAGCCTGATATCTCCATTGTAATTTCCGGCACCTATTGTTCCTTTAAGCCGAATGAACAAGCGGGCATCTTTAATGAAGCCATCGGTAGCTGGAATAACAAGGGCGGGTTCAAAACCGTATGACTGATCAAAAGAAATTTCACAGCCATCGGGTGCAACTACAGTTGCTTCAGCGGAAAGGTCTTTAGCACTTACCGTAAACAACACACCCTGTGAAGTAGAACCTGCCTCTGTAGTCAGCAATAACCGTGGCGCACTGTATTTTCTGATACGTTGGTTGAACACATCGGCAACAAAAAGATTGCCTGACTTGTCAAATGCGAGTCCACCCGGGAAATTAAAGAGCGCCATGTCTGTCATGCCATCCTGGTAACCTCTCTGCATACCAGATACCAGCTCACCTACTCCATTCTCCGAAGTTTTGAAAATACCATTTGTACTTCCGCCGAGTAGAATGGATATGTAAATTCTCCCACAACTATCTATCGCTAAGCCATTCTGGAAAGTATTGAAACGATGGTCAGACATCCAGATAGTAGTTACATCAGCAGACACTGTGATTTTACGCAGCGGGCCATACAATTCTGTAACAAACAAGTTACCGGCTGCATCAAAGGCCAGATCATTTATTTCAAAAAATGAGGCTGCAGCTCCTCTACCATCTGCTGTGCCTGCAATGCCACTTCCGGCAAAAAGAGTGATGGAACCATCAGTGCCATATTTTTTAATCAAATTATTGTCGTATTCAGCAACGAATATGTTGCCGGCAGCATCCACGGTAATACTTTGAGGATGATCAATGGGTATGGGGACAGCATTTCGTGAAATAGTAGAAACCATTGCATCTGCTGTAATCTTCCGGATACAGTTATTAGATGCATCAGCTACATAAAGATTGCCTTGTTTATCAAACGCAATATCCCAGGGATTGTTGAATTGTGCGCTGGTGCCCATTCCATCTGCAAATCCTGCAACAGTACTGCCTGCAAAAGTGCTAACAAAACCGTCAGGGGTAATTTTTCGAATACAATGATTGAGCCGATCGGCCACATAAACATTACCTGCTTCATCGGCAGCAACTGCATTGGGATAATTAAATTGTGAAGTACTAGATAACCCATCTTGAAAACCTGCTTCGCCATTGCCAGCAATGGTAGTAACCAATAATGGATCGAATTGTACGAATGGATGCGGCACCGGAGGAGTTGCTTCGGGAGCATATTCCCAAAAGTCACTATAGGTTGTATAATAACTGCCCAAGCCCAGGTAGCCTCTGTTTCCAATGGTAAAAGAAGCGCTCACAGTTCTTCCATCTCCTGGCGGGTTATTTTTCTGGGTCCAACTGTCGGTAAGAGGGTTGTATTCCCATAAATCATTGAGCATCCTGTTTCCTTCTCCCGTTCCCAAGCCTACATAGGCTTTATTGCCAATACTTAGCGCCATGGATTGAACCCTACCCACGGTGGGTATACTTGCCTTTTGATTCCAGTTATCTAAAGAAGGGTCATATTCCCACCAGTCATTCAAGCGGTTGTCATAGTAATAACAACCCAGTCCAACATATCCTTTGTTACCAATAGCGACTGCTACAGGCCCATGGGCCCGGCCCTGTGTTGGTATGTCCGCCTTGCGAACCCAGCTATCTGTAGCCGGGCTGTACTCATAAAAATCATTGCAGTAAGTGGATGAAACCCAGGGGCTCGAGCGATATTCGCCGGATCCAACATAAGCCTTATTTCCAATGCTGAATGCAATAAGTGTACCCCGCAAGCCCCCGGCAAAATCGGAAACTTGTGTCCAGCTATTTATGGCAGGATCGTAAGCCCACATATCCTGCCTCCAGTTGTAACTAGCCACGACCCCCGTACCTGCATATCCTTTATCACCCACACTAAATCCAATACCATACATCCTCACCCCAGGTCCAAAATTTGCCTTTTGGGTCCACACATTGGTTGCAGGATCAAATTCCCAAAAGTCAGCGTACGGTGTATTGGCATTATCAGCTCCCGTGCCCACATAGCCTTTTACTCCAATGCTGAAATGGAATGTTGCATAGCGTTCGCCTCCACCAAAACTTGCTTTTTGCACCCAGGTATCCTGGGCCATTGCGCTGATGAAAACACTCATCAAAACAAGGAATAGTTTAATTATTTTCATAACCTAAAATTTTCCGTTGATACTTAAAGTTGTTTATCAAAAAAGGGAGATGCACACAAGGATTCCTGTTGCGCTTAGTAACTGCTGTTGGGTTAGAGTTTTACACCAAGCGCCTGCATTTCCTCTTGGGTAACTGCCGGAGGCATTATACCATGCCGAAGCTTTTCTGCCACCAGCCTGGCTACTTTAACAGCATCAAGCCTCCTGGCAAATCCCTTGCTGCCCGATATACCCGGAATAGATGGTTGATGAATGATTTTACGAAGCCCGATAAAAATATCATAGCCGTAGGTATTAGATAAGCCTGGTATCAGTTTGTAGTGAATGCTATCCTGGGAATTGCTGATCGTTATAGCCTGGCGAGAAGAATTTAAACAACTGGTGCCGTTATATTGCTCTCCATAGCTTTTTATAAAAAATGGCACAAGCAGCAAAGTAAAAATGAACTTTAATAAGTTTTTCATTTCCCGGGGCTTTAGTGCTTATTTAAATGGTAGTCTCTCCTTCGGGGAATTCGTAAAAACAAGCGGGAAGTGAGGGGCTTCTTGCGTTCTTCGCAGAATTAGATTTTAATAATCCGGGTGATTATTTAAGATAAACAGGTGCTGCAAAATGTAGTTCACAGGATTTGGGTACCTTAAAATTATCTCATAAATACATTGCACCGTGATGATGGGTATCAATAGAATCAGTGATAATCATCAGCGGTAAAAAATGGCTATAGGCATCAGATTAAAGAAATAAAAACAAAAAAAAGCCCGCAAATCAATGCAGGCTTTTTATTCAGTAAGCTAATGTTTACAAAACGTAGCGGATGGAAATACCGCCCCAGTTTCCGCTGAAGCCAGCGCCATCGCCAAACTCAAAAGAAGGCTGCCAATCTACGGATAGATTNNATAGGCGCATCTTTAATTTTATAATCGAGACCTAGCACCCCATCAATACCAATATAAGTGCCGCCAGCATAATATTTATTGCTGTAGAAGCCAAGGTGTGCGCCGGGACCGATGTACCATTTAAGACCATCAGCGCCATTGATATCACCATGAATTTCGTACAGGCCTGTAATACGGGTGCCCCGGTTCCAAAAATAAGCGATGCCTTCCAGCGCATTTTTATCATTCAAAAAATGCTTCAGCGTAATGCCACCCGGATAAAATTTTACACCAATTGCCGTGCGGTAGTCATGTGAACCCACATTACTCTGGGCTTGTGCAGCAGTAGCTACAAAAAGGAAAAACAGGGAAGATAATAATACTCGTTTCATTTGTGTTGTGTTGTTGTTTAAGGTTAAGATTTTATGTTTGGTCATCAGTAAAAATCATGCCACGTAATACTAGCTATACATTTCTTCCCGCAGTACATGAATACGTTCGTCTTCCAGGTATTCATCGTAAGTCATGAGGCGATCTATGGTACCTTTTGGTGTAAGCTCTATTATCCGGTCTGCC
>DGQO01000223.1 GCA_002400445.1 Chitinophagaceae bacterium UBA4412 | reverse complement strand
TATCAGCAGTTACACTTCCCTGCAGTTCTGCAAGCGTGGGCGTGGGTGCCAGGTACTTGCTGTAATGTGCTGCATACATGTGTGCAAAATGCGCCTTCATCGTGGCTTCTGCCGTTATCGTACTCAGGGTTTTATTATAACGGATAAGATCATACCATCGTTGGTTTTCAAATGCAAACTCCAGTCGTCTTTCATTACTGAAAGCCTGCTCAAATGCAGCAGTATTTGGCAAATCTGTGGGCAGGTAGGCCGCTAAGCCTGCACGGGTGCGCACAGCGTTGATAAGGTCAATACTCTCTGGTGTAAATCCCTTTGCTTCTGCCATCATCAATAAAATATCTGCATAGCGCAGGATGGGCCAGTCACTCTCGCCATCATTGGTGAGTGCTACGGGAAACAGGTATTTTTTAATGTAAGGATTGGCTGCTGTGCCGGCACCATAGAATGCAATATCTACTGCCCTTCTTTTATCTGCCATTACCAGTGCTGTATCTATTTCAGGTGTTGGTGTATTCCAGCCAAGGCCGGAGCCATTGATCACATTTGCACCACTGTTCAGCGGGCCAAAATCATTGCCAAAACTTGAACCAAGACCCAGACCGCCAGCCTTATAACGCACGGCAAAAAGAATCTCTTTGTTCAATTCATTGTTGATGTTAAACACAGAAGCGTAGTCAGGTAACAAGCCATAGCCACTGTTGGTAATGATATCCTGCAGCAAAGTGATGGACTCCGCTTTGCGGTTTAAAGTGAGGTAAACTTTTGCCAGTAATCCTTTGGCTGCCCAACTGTTTGCCCTGCCGGCAAGTGCTGCAGGAATTACATTGAATTTTGCATTGCTGGTAAAGTTAGCCGCATTGCTCAGGTCACTCTCCACCAGTTTATAAATATCTGCCACTGAAGCCCTGTTCATTGTTTTTGCGGCCGCAGGAGAGATGGGTGCATGCACCAGGAATACGCCGCCAAATAAACGCACGAGGTTAAAATAATGGTGCGCTCTTATGAACATCGCTTCGCCGGCAAGTTGTTTCCTATCTGCCTCCGTAATCGGGATGCTAATATTTGTGAGGCTGCTCGTCCCACTTGCGGGATCATAAACTACACCAAGCTTCTGCAGCACGATATTACAGTTTCGAATATTGGTATAAGTGTTTAACCAAAAACTGTACAAGCCTGCATGTGTAGTAGCCGGCATAAACATATCGAGGTCGCTCAGGTCACGGTTATTAGAACTGGTGCTTCCGGTTACACCCATCAGGGAATTATCTGAGCGCAACTCTGTAAGCTGCCACTCCCGGTACTGCGGTGCCTGCATGCCCCGGTAACACCCCATGAGGCCTGCCATTACTTCGTCATAAGACTTGTAATAAGTGCCTGTGCTCAGGTTACTATCCGGGTAGAGGTCAATCACCTTGTTGCAGGAACAGAGCAGTACCAGGCTCATTACGGTTAAAAATATTTTAGATCGCATATGAATATGTTTTGTCAATTAAAAGTTTAGATCGATACCCAGCAGGTAGGTTTTTGCAACCGGGAAAGCTCCCCGCTGATAACCATCTACCAGCGGTGTGGCATAGTTGCCGCTTGTGGTTCTTGCTTCAATATTAATACCACGGTAGTTTGAAGCATTATTCATAAACAGGTTTTGGCCCGATGCATAAATACGCAGCGAACTAAGGCCAGCTTTTTTAATCAGCCTGTCTGGGAAAGTATAACCAACAACCACTTCTCTCAATGCATAGTAAGAAGCATCTTCTACAACATAGTCTGTAAGCATCCAGTTAAAACCAAGTGTGCTGTAAGGTGTTTTTCCATCCCCGGGGAACATGGGGCTTATCCAGCGGTTTGTATTGTATCTTTTATTGTAACGCTTGGTTTCATTATAATTCGGATCGCCGTTTACGAGGCTTCCACCCTGCACGCCCTGGATAAGGAAACTTAAATCTACCCTGCCCAGGTTAATATTATTGGTAAGGCCCCAGGTGAAATCGGGGTATGGATTACCAATCACGGTACGATCATCCGCATCAATAACTTTATCATTGTTAATATCTACCAGTTTAAGACCGCCGGGCACAAATACATTGCTCAGGTTTGTGGTAAGTCCTCCTGCCTGCGCTTTTGTAATTTCTTCCTGGCTCAGCCATACGCCATCTGTTTTATACCCATAAAACTGGATGAGTGCATCGCCCGGTCTGTTGATGTATAATTCTGTGCGTTCACCCTGGTTTAGGATAAAGGCTTCTCCACCCAGCTCTTTAATTTTATTAGCAGTATGTGCAAAGTTTGCCGTGGTACTCCAGCGGAAATTTTTCTTGCGCACATTGTAACTGGTGAGCTCCAGTTCAAAACCATTATTGTCCATACTTCCAATATTATTAAAGGTGGAAGGTGCACCGGTAAAGGCTAATGCAGACTGCTGCAACAAGAGCTTCTCTGTACGGGTATTGTACAAATCAAGTGACATAGAAATGCGGTTATTGAACAAAGACGCATCCAGCCCCAGGTTGTATTGAAATGTACGTTCCCAGGTGATGTCGTTATTGGCTAATACGGTGGAAGAAGGCACAAATCCTGCTGCTGAACTTCCATTGCCGCTGCCGCCCACATAGTTGGATGCGTATAAAAGATCGAGCCATTGAAACGGTGGAATACGATTGTTTCCGGTAGCGCCATAACTGCCTCTCACTTTAAGGTTTTTTACCCAATCTATCTTTTGCATAAAAGGTTCTTTGCCTGCATTCCATGCTACGGACAAGGATGGGAAATAACCCCATTTATTACCCGGCGCAAAAATGGAGCTGCCATCTGCACGGAGGCTCACACTCAAAAGGTATTTATCATTGTATCCGTAATTAATTCTTCCAAGACCAGATAATAAGCCTTCCCTGTATTTGGTGTTGTAGGTATTGGCCTGGTCAATGGTGAGCGCATTGTTAAGCGTTGTGATCACATCGCTTGGATAATCGAGCCCGGTGGATTGTTCGAGTTTAGTTGTAGTTTTTTGCATCGTGAAACCCGCCAGGAAGTTGAGAGAATGCTTGCCAATCTCTTTTACATACGTAAGGGTATTCTCATTAAGCAAATCCGTATAGAACCTGTTATTATACACGCCCTTATTTACATCACCTGCACGATTTGAATTGCGCTTTGCAAAATCAAGTGCATTAGAATAAGTAACATAGGCACTCAGCATCGATTTAAAATCTAAACCCTTGATGATATTGATGGTTAAGTCTGCACTGGTAAGTAACCGGTAATCATTTGAAGTGATGGTACGGGTTTCCATAATAGACTTGGGCGTATTGTTAGATGTAGGAAACGGATTTACCGCGGTGCTGTTTACCCAATTACTACCATCGGGCATAATACCGCTGTAAGCACGGCCATTAAAGAACCTGGCCTGGGCAAAATCTCCTGCTTTCACATCTGACCACAAAGGATCCTGGCGCACAAAAGCGGCAAGGCCCTCATCAAGATACACAGGTAGGTAACTCATGAAGCGTACGAAATCAATATAGTTTACAGAAGGTCTTTCCCGCTTGATATAAGAAGGGTTTATATTAAAAGTAAGTTTCACTCTCTTGCTCAGGTTTGCATCTATTTTTGCTTTTACATTGTACCGCTCATATTCACTATGGTACATCATACCCTGGTCATTTTGATAGCCGCCGGAAATATAATATCGTACGCCAGTATTGCCGCCGGAAAGGCTCATTTGTAAATTGCTGGTTGCGGCATTGCGAATGGCTTCATCCTGCCAGTTTGTGGCAATGCCTTTGCGCAAGTCCTGCTCAATAATGTATGCACCACGTTCTGCTGTAGACGCAATCTGCGATAAGGTGGGTGGCGTGATGCCTGGATCCTGCAACTTTAAAGAGGCTTCATAAAAAAGCATATTGGTGTATTCCGTAATCGTCATCATAGGATACAATTCATAAGCCTGCTTTACGCCTGTAGAATATTTCACACTATACTTTGGTTTACTTGTTTTACCGCTCTTGGTGGTAATCAAAATAACACCGCCAGATGCACGGGAACCATAGATGGCCGCCGAAGCCGCATCTTTAAGCACTTCCACACTCTGCACATCTGCCATGTTTACGAAAGCTAAACCATCCGGCACCGGGTGACCATCCACAACTACAAGTGGGCCTGGTGAATAATTAATACTCGTTACACCCCGCACTTGCACTTTAGGCTCTGATCCGGCCTCAGAACTCAGGTTCTGAATTTGGACACCGGCAATCTTGCCCTGCAAAGCCTGGTCGAGCCTGGAAGATGGTGTTTCATCCAATTTTTCATTTTGATATTTAGATACCGCACCGGTTACGTTACTACGTTTTACTGTGCCATACCCAATAACCACCACTTCATCATTCTGCACCGTAATGGGCTCCATTGTTACATCGATGGTATTACTCGTGCCAATGGTTACAGACTGGGAAGAATAACCCACATAAGAAAAGATAAGTGTTGTAGTTGCTTTGTTGATAGGGATGGAATAATGTCCGTCCTTATCGGTTGTGGTGCCACCCTTCTGGTCATTGGCCAGGATATTTACACTTTGCAACGGTTGCTTTCCGTCCTGGCTGCGCACGGTTCCGGTAATCACACGTTTTTGTGCTACCACCACGTTTGCCAGCAAGAGCAGTAGGAACAGCAGGCAATGATTTTTTTTCATAATAGCAGTTTAAAAATTTACAATCGTTCTTATTAATAAAGGAGTTTTATGCGTAAGCGGTCTGCCTTTTCGCCGGCAAGCTGCTGTACTGTTTTTTTACAGGATGTACATTTATAATGTGCTGCCCCATCCATAAGAATGAAGTATGCTTCCTCGTCTTCAAATGGCTTGATCTGGGGTAAAGTCCAGGTTTTTGTTTTTTGTAAATAAGGTAATAGTGCATTAAAAGCGAGCGCAAGATTTTTGCCGGATGGCGTGGTTGCATTCCAAAAATCAATGCCTGTTTTCTCGCTCATTTGTGCAATGTTTAAAAAAGCTTCCATCACAAATGTGCTGTAGTGCAGGGAGGTAGTGCGCTCCAGTTCTTTTGGAAATAATCCTTCATCATTCATTTGTACATCAAGCCGGCTTAAAGCACTTTGCACAATGTTTTTTGCCTGAGGCATATCATTTACAAAAAGGGCAATGCTAAGGCGCTGTGCATCATACCATGCACCATGATTATTCTTTGCCTTCATTTCATCGAGCCCCACTTTGCTGCTTTGCATCCATTGTAAAAATGAGCTGAACCAGGCCTGCATTCCGCTTAAGTCTGCAGCAGTAAAATACTTTGAAGGCCGGATCAATTGAATGCCATCAATGAGTTTTATGTAATGGCGGGAATCAATAAGTCCTGCACCGCGGCCATCATTTACGCCCTTAATAGCCTGGGCAAAATTGAGGTTAGGATTCATGCGGGTGGCATCATCTAAAAACCAAATCCTCACCAGTTTTGCAGCCTGCTGCGCATACATTTCTTCCCCGGAAAAATAATAAGCAAGACCAAGGCTCTGCACATTGGCACAAAGCTTTGGCATGTAATCCTTGTCTTTGTAATCTCTTACTTCAGGATTGGTTTCTCCGTCTTTCCTGATGTAAGGCAAGCCGTCTGCCTTTGCAGGATCGGGCCAATGGTAAGGTGCCAGGCTCATATAATCATGCTTATCTCCGCTTGGTGGGTTATTCAACTTTTCTATTACACTGGTAGGCGCAGCCTTCAAAGCCTTTTCCGCATCCTTGATCAATGCCTGATAGGCTGGCAAAATATCCGCATCCTTAGCCTCAATTTTCAGTTTGTTTTGCTGCAATGAATTCCATCGTAAAGCAAAGGGCATCGGTCTGTCATCTTTGGCCAAGGGCTTACTGGAAGCACAACCTGCGCCCAACATCAATATTCCGATAGCAAATATTAGTTTCATAAGAATTTATTTATTTAGGTAAATAAGGGTTTGAAGTTTCAAACCATTACCACGGATGCACACTGCATAAAGTCCGGGTGGAACAGTACTCACAAACAAGTCGGCACTGATGAATCCAGTGGGCATAAAAAGGTTGCGTGTGGCTACCGGTCTGCCCATCATATCGTACACGATGATATCGCCCAGCACAGCCTTTGGTGAAAAAACACGTACCGTGAGTTTACCTGCTCCATTCACAAATGCACTCAGGTAAGGCTCACTCGTACCGCCCGGGGGCAGTACACTAAGCCTACCATTCACATAGGTGAAATTGTAATTCTGAGAAACAGCACCTGCCAGGCTGATGGTATAATTTCCCGGAGAGGCATTTATTCCTGCATCTGTTGTGGCAACGGGTGGAGTTGTGAGGTTTGCTGCGGTTTCACCAAGCACAAATCCCGTATAAGTAATTGTGAATGGAGGATTAGCTGTACCCACTACCCTGCTGGTATCTGCTACTTTGATGGTAAGCGGAATTTTAGTTACGGTTAATGAGCGCACGACCGATGTAGCAGGAAAAAATCCGGTGGAGCCTGCTTGCGATACCATGATATCTGTAGTGCCGGCACCTGTAATATGGATTAAACCTGCATTAATGGTGGCCACATTTGTATTGCTGCTGCTGTAGCCAAGTGGTAGTGTATTGTTTGTACTAGCGGCCACTACACTAAAGTCTGCGCTGCCATAAGCCTTTGTAGGCAGTGCATTAAATGTGATGGTTTGCGTTTGCTTTGGCTGCACCGTAAGCGTTCCATTTACAAAACTGATTTGGTAATTGGCTGCAGTGGCAGCAGTAACCGTAATGGGATAAGTGCCCGGTGCAGATGCGGTGGTAGCTGTTGTACTCACCACTGCAGGCGTGAGGAATACGCTGGCCGTTTCACCCAATACAAAGCCAGTGTACGTTACCGTGAGTGTGGGATTTGGCTCCGCTTCAAACTTCGTTTTATGATCTGCTGTAATGGTAAGGGCTGCCTTCTGTACCACGAGATTGCGTGTTACACTGGCTGCCGGGTAGAAACCATCGCTGGCTTGTGATGCTGTAATATCAGTGTTACCCGTTCCGGTAATATGTATAGCACCCGCTACAATTGAGGCCACGGCTGTATTACTGCTGCTGTACACAATGGGCTGGGTAGTATTCAAACTAGTAGCGCCACCAGTAAAGTCTGCATCTCCATATACTTTTTCCGGCAATGGATTGAACACAAAAGGATCTACCTGTGCTACGGCTCCGGCACTAAAAGAAGCGGGCACACTTGTAGTAGCACCTGCAGTATTGCCGCTATTATCACCCGTGCCAAGCGGCGCAGACCATAATGTACCGGTGTTGCTGATTAAACCAATGTCGCTATTGGGCAGCGTAAGGAATGTAGAGCCTTCGAGTACTGCATCCCAGCCAATATTTACATTCACATCTCCGCTGCCGGCGCTGCGATTTACCTGCCATACCGCATCTACTACGGTTTGTTTTTGCAAGGCAGAAAAAGCAGTACCATCAATGGCACCGTTTGCGGTGATGCCTTCAAAAACCGAAACGATAAAATCATTAGAGCCTGTAGGCGTAAGCGTGAGCGGTAAGTAATGTGCATCACTACCAACGGGAAAAAGTGTTGGCGTGCTTCTGCCATCCCATTGCAGATAACTCTGCGGGCCAGTAGCCGCTGTAGCCGTGGTGGCAATATAATTTGTTGCACCGATGCTACCACCCAATGTTGCAGTATTGAGTAAATGCAATGTATCTGCAGGACGCAGGCTTAACTTGCCATTCAGCAACAAAGCATTTGAGATGGTGAAGGCTGCGTTCGCCACTACCGGGGCATTCACTTCAACCGAATAAAGACTTATCCTGTTGCCTGCAGTACCTGTACTAATACCAAATGGTGAAGCAGTAGCTCCATCAATGATATAACTGATTTGATCTTCAAAAACCTGGTTGCCTGTGCTCGCTACACTGCCCGTTGCAGGATTAAAACCATTTACATGGGCTGTTTGCAAAACGCTTGCCGTGGTGGAAACATTTATGGCAACTCCGATGGCAGTTGCCATTGCAGGTTTGGAAAGAAAGATCGTATCATTGGTTGGAGAAAATGCAGCGATGGTTGTGCCGCTGGCAATCCCTGTTCCGCTGATGGCGTAGCCACTCAACATATTTGCAATACCATTATTCCCCGTGAGCAGGTAGCTTCCGGTACTGGAATTTGCCGTGCCGGTTACGGCTGTTTTTGCCGTAACAGCAGTAAAGCTGCCCGTGCCGGTAATTTGATTGATGCCAAAAGAAAGTTTGCCAAAAACATTTGTTGCCTGCTCCACATTAATGGATTTTGCCAGTACAACATCAGCTCCATTCGCAATGGTAAATGCAGAAACCGCAATCGCTGCAGTGCCAGAGATGGTTTGCAAATTACCGCCTGCCATCAGCATTTCATTGGTACCTGCAGCGGGCGCAGATACAGGCCCGTTGGCTATCAGATTACCCAGCAGCACTGTTTCGCCGGAGTTGTGCGTGATCATACTGCTTCCTGCATTGATGGTTAAATTATTGAGCCGGTATATGGGTCCATCTGCGGCAAGAATAGCATTGTTTTCTACAACGATATTGCCAAAACTCTTGCGGTTAAAAAAGGAACCTGCACCTGTAGCTGGGTTATCTGCCCGATGATGCCATGTAGAGTTTACATCAAAGTCTATGGCAGAATAAGTAGACACACTTCCCATGGGACTGAAGCCCCCATTATAATAAAGATTAGAGCCATCCTGGAACCAAACCCATTTTTCGGAAGACTGGGTATTGCTGCCAAAAGCATAAGAAGACGAGGTGGAAGTAATGTTAGTACTCATGCTCGATCCAGGGGTAAACACAAAGGATCTTGGCGTGCCGGCTGTGGTATTGTCAAACCTTGCCTGGAAGTTGGTATTAAAATTCAGTGCACCGCTCACCCTTCCCGTATTCGTGGCGCCCATGGCTACACGGATACTGCCCACGGTAGACAAAAAGGACAATGAGCAACCAGCTTCAATTACAAAGTCATCACCATCTTCACCACTAATTGTAATGGTGCTGGTGCCGGAAGCGGCACGTACCCAGGTAACAGTAGCCCCATTTACAAATTTCAACTGCGCAGCAGTAATGCTGCTATTAATGAGCATGGCCAGCGTACCGGTCGCCGGTGTACTACCACCAAGATTAGTACCATCCACTACCAGGATATCCGGCCCTGTAGAACTAGGCCTTGAAGAGCCGGAACCATCCAGGCTGGTATTCCAGTTGGTGCCAATGCTAAGGCTGGTAGTGGGCGCTACACCACCTACCCAGTAATACGTTGTTTGACCATAAGAGAGCACGGCTGCAAGTAGCGTAAATACCGTGAATAGAATTTTTTTCATACAACAGCTTTTATCGTTCGTTATGATGGAATAGATTGGGTTTTATTTTTTGAACTCAGCAATATGATACAGAGCCAGGCCACCGGCACAAGGGCTGCAGCCAGTAAAAAGAATGAAGTGTAACTCGTTTTAGTAAGAACGGGTACTAACCAGGTAACCACCAGTGTGCCTACCACTGCGGAAGTGCCACTC
>DGQO01000216.1:27356-28672 GCA_002400445.1 Chitinophagaceae bacterium UBA4412 | reverse complement strand
ACTACCCGGCTTCACCAGGAACTTGCCGGCGGAAAATTTGAAGATATTATTATTGACGAGGCACACGATGCTGAAAATGAATTTGCTTTTAAAGGAAATGTGAGCCTGGACAAACTAGACAAACTGGTAAAAAAACACGGCGCTAAAAAGATTCCTTATGTAAGTATTGCCACCAGTGTAAATATGGCCGGTGGACAACCCATCAGTATGCAAAATTTAAAGGACCTCTATGCCTATACCCGTAAGCACAAAATCCGGGTGATACATGATATGACGAGGGTGGCAGAAAATGCCTACTTTATTCAGCAAAAAGAAAAAGGATTTAAGCAGCGCAGCATTCGTTCTATTGTAAAAGAAATATGTGGCTATACAGACGGNNTATTTGAAGAAGCACGCAATATGGTAGTGGTGTATGAAGGACTGCATACCTATGGCGGACTTGCCGGCAGAGATATGGAAGCCATGGCCATTGGTATTAAAGAGAGTGTAAGTGACGATCATATCAGGGCAAGAGTGGGCCAGGTTATTTACTTAGGAGAAAAAATGATTTCTTATAATATTCCCATTGTGAAACCCATTGGCGGGCATGGCATTTTTGTAGATGCTAAAAAGTTTCTGCCCCATGTGCCACAGCAAGAATATCCTGC
This sequence comes from Chitinophagaceae bacterium UBA4412, assembly GCA_002400445.1. Classification (GTDB taxonomy): domain Bacteria; phylum Bacteroidota; class Bacteroidia; order Chitinophagales; family Chitinophagaceae; genus Ferruginibacter. The sequence goes on along the minus strand of DGQO01000216.1, from coordinate 28,025 downwards.
ACAAAGTTTGAGTGCTGAAATCTATATGCAAGCAGGAATTCGCACCATGGAAAGAGGTGTGGTATCTGCAGGCAGAAAAGCAAATGGAGAAAATTATATGCCTAAACTTGAACTGGTACGTTTTACAATCCCACGCAGGGTATATACACAGGCGCACATGGATGTGATAGCTGAAGCCACAGCCATAGTGTATGACCGCAGGAATAAAATTAAAGGGATGAAGATGATTTATGAACCCAAATACCTGCGTTTTTTCCAGGCTAAGTTTGAGCGGTTGTAAATTTCTTGATGAAGGATTATGATCATCAGCATGGAGGGATACCGCACATCAGTATGGTAACCTCTCCCATTTAAAAAGGCGACTGACCTAAGAAAAAAAGGACAACATCCAAATTGATGTTGCCCTTTTTTTTGCTGGTTTTTTTGTAGGAAAAAATAAGGCTGTTAAGCCGCAAATGCATTGATCTCGTACCGGTAGTTCAGGATATCAATTTCCAGTAAAGCATTCTCCAAAGCTTTTTGAAAGCTTGCTGAAGCTGCTGTATCGTTGATATCCAATGCCTGGTAATAAGCAATCCCCTGCTTCATATTACGGCAAAAAGTAGTGTAGTATTTTTTTCGTTTCTCCAGTTCCCCTTTTTGTACATCCTTGCTGATTTGCTCTTTGAG
>DGQO01000216.1:25199-27179 GCA_002400445.1 Chitinophagaceae bacterium UBA4412 | reverse complement strand
TCCTTCGTAAATTCTGTATTAAATGCAAGATGTTTTTCCGTGCAGGGAGTGCCTGGCTTGCCCCGGCGAACCCTATCTCCTTTTTGCTTTTCACCCGTAGTACCATGCAGGTAATTAAAACGAATACCAAGCGGAGAATTATAACTGAGGCTAAGATCGCTTTCCGTAGCAGCGCATAGTTGCTCTAAAGTATTATCATCTACTGTTGTTGCTTCTGGCACTAATAAAAATGGCGTGCCCCAGCCTGTACTTTGTACACCATAATGAGTACGCAGCAATTCGTCTTCCTTATAAGTACCAATACCACCTTGCGCAGTAAAGCCAATGAACGGCACTACCGTGAGTTCCTTACCTGTTTTTTTAAGGATGGCTGCTTTATAAATATCAAAAAGCTCTGTAGTTAGTTGCTGCCAGTTTTGCCTGAATTCTTCCAGGATGGGCCCAAATAAATAACCCTCTGTGGCAAAGGCATGTCCTCCGCAATTTAAACCAGATTCAACCCTGAACTCACTTACCCAAACACCCTTCTTTGCCAGGAATTTTCCCTGTATCAATGCAGAGCGATAGTCACTCACTTTAATNNTTTTCTACATAATTAAACAGTCGTGGATTCATGCCTGCAGAAAAAACAACAGCAGCATTATGCAAATTACTATTGGCAAAACCCCTCAATGCTGCTACGGCTTCAGAGCCATCTTCAATCACCTCACCTTTTGCATCATAGGCATTGCGATCAAGCTTGGTCATGATGTTTACATCAATATGACCCGTTTCCAGGTTATTGCGTAACACTTCCTGCAACTTTGCTTTCTCGTTACCGTCCACTGCTTCCTGCATTTGCAGGTAAAGTTTCTTGAGCATAGAATGCTCGGGCAGCATTTCAAAATACTTTACAATTTCAGAGCCTTTTTCAAAAGCAGCCTGCTTAAGTTTTTCAAAATTATCCTGCACCATTTCCTGCACAAGGTTCAGGTAATCGGTAATACGTTTTGCCCGGAAGTCTGTTTCGGCGGGCTCAATAGGGACAAAGGTTCTCTGCATTTTGCGGTAGTAATGTGCACGCATCATTTCTACCAGTTTATCTTCTACAATAGAGATTACAGAAGAAATACCATAATGCGCCACTTTAACGGGCGAATCGATCGTATAAGCAAGCCCCATTACGGGGATATGAAAACTATGGCCCTTGCTATAATTCATGATGTGGATTTTAAAGCGTGGAATATCAAAGGTGGCAAAGTTAAGGATAATTAAAGACAGTTTAGTCTTTTATTTATTACCCATCTCTTCCTGTTCTCTTTTCCAGGTGAGTTTTTTGCCAAAACCAAGTGTGCTGTCTGTCATTTTGAGGTAATCGAGCCTTATGCAACACATGCTCCCAGCCCTGGTACGGGCTATTGGATGCCGCTGATGATAAAAGGCAGATGCACCTGCGGCTAATGGATCTCCCGCCGGCAATTGCAGGCCTTCAAATTGCAGGCCCTGCACCATGAGTTTATTTAGTTTGTCTGGCAAGATTGTGCCGCTCACTTTACCATGCTGTACCAGCATGCGGGCATGCCTGGTATCGTCATGGGTTTTGTAAAAAAGAAGCATTTCCCTTTCTTCTACAGCAAAGAAACAGGTAAAGCACCAGGGATTATTTTCCTGGTCTACGCAGCACACCGTAACACTTGTTTGTGCCGAAATAAATTTTACGATTTGATCTCTCATTGCAGTTTAATAATATTTACAGGACAAGCCCGGGCTACGGCTTCCGTAGCTTCGAGCAGGCCTGCATTAATCGGGATGATAAAAACTTTCTTCTTTTGCAGCGCACCAATCAGTGTGGCTTTGCCGTCTTTGCGGCTCATGCGCCAGAGTGCCGGCTGCATCTCGGCACAAATAGCACAGCCAATACATTTGTCTCTATACTGTACAACCTTAGGCATGAGCAGCTTCTATAATTTTGTACAATTTGTCTGTGGTAGAAATTTTATC
>DGQO01000216.1:11250-25117 GCA_002400445.1 Chitinophagaceae bacterium UBA4412 | reverse complement strand
TCCGTAGCGGCAGATCCCGGATTCTTTGTCCATTCGCCTAGCTTGCGGCCAAGGTAGTAGCCATCCCAGAAACCCCGGTTATACACTTTTTCCAGGCGGCTCATCCATCGCTCTATTCCAGCACTGTCAAAGGTTTTATTGATCACAGCATCTGCAGCTTCCCGGTAGCAATTTGTAGTGGCCAGCACATAATCAGCACCTTTACTCCGACCCTCAATTTTAAGCACATGCACACCTGCTTCTATTACTTCATCTAAGAAAGGAATACAGCAAAGGTCTTTCGGGCTCATGATGTATTCATTATCTATCAGCAAAGATTCATTTGTTTCTGCATCGGTAACCAAGTACGGCCGCCGGCAGTTTTGCACGCAGGCACCCCGATTGGCAGATGCATTTTGAGCATGCAAACTCAAATAACATTTACCTGATATGGCCATGCATAAAGCGCCATGCACAAAAATTTCCACCTTAAGCAATGCGCCGGATGGGCCGGTTATTTTACGCCGGATAATTTCCTGGCAAATCTTTTTCACTTGTGTAAGGGTAAGTTCTCTTGCCAGTACCACAACATCTGCAAACCTTGCGTAAAACTGTACAGCTTCAATATTGCTGATATTGGCCTGCGTAGAAATATGCAGGGGTATCTGCATTCTGTTGCACATTTCAATTACCGCAAAATCTGCCGCAATCACTGCATCAATACCATTGGTTTTTACAGCGTCTAAAATGGTTTTGAGCAATTGCAAATCGTGTTCATACATCACCGTGTTAAGGGTAAGGTAAGCCCGCATATGATGGCTTTTGCAAATGGAAGCCAGCTCCGCCATATCTGCAAGTGATAAGCCGCCACTGCTTCTTGTACGCATATTCAATTGCTCTACGCCAAAGTAGATCGCATCTGCACCACCCCTTGCGGCGGCTTGCAGGCTTTCAAAACTGCCCACTGGTGCAAGGATTTCCGGAGTGTACTTATTCATGAACAAAAAATAAAAATTAAGAAAGGTAACGGATGTAGCAGCGCCTGCGCTTATGTTGCCTGCTTTCAAAAAAAGACCATTGAGACTGTACCTTGCTATTCAATTCCAGCTCAGGATTTGATTCGGCGTATTGCACGCCGGCTTTAATAGCCGCTGCAGTAATATGTTGTAGCACCAGCGCATTCACACCTTTTCCCTGCATATCTTTTCGTACCGCCACCAGGGCAAGATCGGCCACGTCGTGTTTTTTAAAGGCCCGCAAAATATGCAGTATGCCCCAGGGAAATAATTTACCCCTCGCTTTTTGCATTGCCTTTGTAAGGGATGGCATTGCTATGCCAAAAGCGACAAGTTCATTAGAAGCATCCAGCACGAGTGCAACATACTCCGGCTTTACCATGGCAAAATATTTCCGAATGCTGTATTCAATTTGCCGGGGAGTAAGCGGTAGCATACCAAAGAGATCAGCATAAGCGCTGTTCATCAGTTCAAAGATTTTGGTAGCATAGGGCATGATCTGTTTTTTAGATCTTGCCTGCAGCATATGCAGGTCGTATCGCCTTGCTACAATCTCTGCCAGCTTTTGCAGGCGAACTGGCACCATGGCTGGTACTTTGAGCCTGTATTCTACCCAATCAATTTCTTTTTGATAACCAGCCTGCTCCAGGTGTGTAGCGTAATATGGATGGTTATACATCACGGCAAAAGTGGCCGGTTCGTTAAAGCCTTGTACCAATAAACCTGAAGGATCAAAGTTTGTGAGGCCCATTGGTCCGTGTATGGCATCCATTTTCTCTTCTACAGCCCATTGCTCCACCGTGCGCAACAGTGCCTGCGCTACAGCAGCATCATCCACAAAATCAATCCAGCCAAAGCGCATCGTTTTACAGCCCCACTTTTCTATGGCAGCGTAATTAATGATACCGGCAATTCTTCCTACCACTTTACCCGCACGATAAGCCAGCCAGTAACGCACTTTGCAAAATTCAAATGCCGGATTAGTCCGCTCGTCAAAGTTTTGCAGCACATCGCTTTTTAAGGCAGGCAGATAACAGGGATTCCCTGCATAGAGTTCGTAAGGAAAATTGATGAATACCTTCATTTCCGCCGGCGTTTTCACTTCCTGGATATATTGTACTGCCTTCGTTTCAGGAGACGAAAAATCAAAACTTGAATTTACTTGTTCGGATGATGTTATCATATATGAAGGAAAGGCCAGCGCTTAAAGTTTTGGCAAATATACTAATTAAAGATAATTTTGTCTTTAAATCGTACTACCGAGAAGCTCCTATCTGCAAGGTTTTCATCTAGTACGTGAAAAGAAGTGATCACCATCAACCCTTTACCCGGCACAACCGGCACTTGAACATCAGATGATAAAACTTACTAAAATTTTCCATTTCGAAATGGCACATGCCATCAACGGCTATGCCGGTGCATGCAAAAATATTCACGGACATAGTTACGAACTGCATGTAACCGTATCGGGTAAGCATGCAGATGATACTTTTATACCAGCACCTGGAATGCTCATTGATTTTAAAGAAATTAAAAAAATCGTGCAACAGGAAGTAGTAGAAAAGTTTGATCACAAAGTGTTGCTGTCTCACAAGTTCCTGGTAGGAAATCCGGCATTTCTTTCCCCGGAAAATTTGGTAACCTGGCAAGCAGAGCCCACTGCAGAGAATATGCTCCTTTACATCAGCAGTGTAATAAAACCGCAATTACCCAAAGGAATTTCTTTGGTAAATTTAAAATTGTTCGAAACAAAAGATTCTTACGCAGAGTGGATCAGCGAAGGAATTCACCATAATTAAAACAGCGGTTGCTGTCCGTAAAAATATGTTTAGCAAAGCCACAGAATATGCCCTGCGGGCCACGATTTTTATCGCCCAAAAATGCGAAGACGATCGTAAACTGAGCCTGGATGAAATAGCCACGGCTATTGATTCGCCAAGACCTTTTACGGCTAAGATTATGCAACTGCTTACCAAAGATGGAATGCTGGTATCCTCTACACGTGGGCCAAATGGTGGCTTCTATCTTACAAAAACTGCCCGTAAGCAGCCCATTATCAGTGTGCTCAAAGCCATGGGTGAAGAATCCGTATTAGACAAATGTGTACTCGGCCTCAAAATGTGCTCAGAAATAAAACCCTGCCCCATGCATTCTGAATATGTGCACGTGCGCCGCAAACTGAAAGAACTTTTTCACACAAAAAGTATTGAAGAATTTGCTGTGCTCATTGATGATGGCGTAGTATTCATCAGGAACTAGGTAAGCACTGGCTTTTCTTAAACATACTGCAATGATCAAATGATGAATCATCAGCCGCAGTTTTTCTCTCTTCGATATCAATGCTGCTTTCTCCTTAATTTTAGTGGAAAGACTTTGCAATGCGCCTACTCCTTTTTTTCTTCCTGCTTCCATCACTAAGTAATGCGCAAAATTTTGGCGGAAATCCTGCAGCTATTCGTTGGAAACAAATCAATACCAAAGATCTAAGGATCATTTTCCCGGAAGAAGCAGACAGCCAGGCACAACGCATTTACGCCGTATCTATGCTGGCAGACAGTGCAGGAAAATACCGCCTGGGCAAAGCAAAAGGAAAGTGGAATCTTGTGTTGCAAAATAAAACAAGCCTGTCTAATGCCTATGTGCGCATGGCGCCACGCATGAGTGAATTTTACATGATGCCGGAGCAGGATAATTTTTCTACCGGCAGCCTTCGCTGGGAAGATAACCTGGCCATCCATGAAGAAAGACATATTCACCAGTTCAGGAATTTTAATAAAGGTATTACCCGTGTATTCTCGTTTTTATTGGGGCAGGAAGGGCAGTTGCTGGCTAATGGAATAACCATTCCCGACTATTTTTTTGAAGGAGATGCCGTGTGGCAGGAAACCGCCATGACAGCGCAGGGCCGTGGCCGGATGCCGTCATTTTACAATGGCATGAAATCATTGTGGCAGGCAGATAAAAAATACAACTGGATGAAATTGCGCAGTGGCTCTCTTAAAGATGATGTACCTAATCACTACGAACTTGGATACTTGCTGGTGGCATATGGCTATGAAAAATATGGTGCTGATTTTTGGCAAAAAGTAACCGATGATGCGGTACGTTTCAAAGGAGTATTTTACCCCTTTAACCAGGCCATTGCAAAGCACAGTGGCGTAAGCTATCCTATTTTTCGTGAGGCGGCTTTACAGTATTTCAAAGCAAAGATGGATGTATCCCCTATCACAGAAATTCCCCCGGATTATATTACAGCAGTACAAAAAAATAATGTGGTCAATTACAGTTTTCCGGCTATCGTTTCCGGCGATACTATCGTCTTCTCTAAATCTTCGTATAAAAACATCAGTGCCTTTTATTTTTTGCATAATGGTAAGGAAGAAAAAATCAAGGTAAAAAACCTGGCCCCCGATGAATATTTCTCTTACCGGAATGGCCTGATTGCGTATGCCGCTTATCACAGCGATCCTTACCGGGCAAACAGAACTTACAACGAAATACGATTATTAAATATTTACACAAAAAAGCAAGTACGGCTCACCCATAAAACCCGTTATTTTTCCCCGGACATTTCTCCAACAGGTAAGGAATTGATTGTGGTAGATGTGGCCGAAAACGGGAGCAGTTGCCTCCGCCGCATCGATATCCTAACCGGCGAAAGCATTGGCAGCATTCCCAATGCTGAAAATTATTTTTATACGCAGACAAAATATATTGATGCAGAAAATGTAGTGAGTGCTGTGCGCCGTGCAGATGGTAATATGGCTTTACTGCAGGCAAGTCTTGTTTCCGGAAAAACGAAAATACTTTCTCCCTGGTCAGAAAATGCACTAGGCTATCCATCTGTAAAAAATGACACGGTGTACTACAGCATGATGCAGCACAGCAATGGAATATATGCCGATATGATTTTTGCCGTATCGCTTTCATCCGGCAATATATTTCAGCTCACGCAAAATGAAAACGGAATCTACGGGGCAGTGCCGCAGGATGACGGAAGCCTTGTTGCCAGCAGGTTCACTGCGGAAGGCTATCGGCTCCAGCGCATCGCTGCAAAAAATTTATTGTGGATAAAAGCCGGTAAGGAGAATGGAGAAGTTCCATTCCCAGATACAACACAGGCAGGTTTACTGCAAAGGGTAAATACTTATCCTGCTGCATCCGTTACAAAATATAAAAAGGGGCTGCACCTCTTTAATTTTCACAGCGCAAGACCTTCTCTTTCTTCGGAAGAATATGGATATGAATTTTACAGCGATAATGTGCTGAGCAGCCTTAATAGTTCACTCCGTTATCTGTATAACAGGAACGACCACAGCAGCAGTATTGAATTGAATACCACCTACGCCGGAGCTTTCCCTTTTTTAACTGCAGGCGCCGCTTATGCGTTTAACCGCCGCATAGACACATCTCTCACCGGCGGCATTCATTTTAACAGTGCAAAATTGCAGGCGGGGTTTTACGTGCCTCTGCGTTTCACAGGTGGTCGCAGTTTTAAAAATATAAATGCGGGAATCACTTACAACCTCGAACAGATTCCTTACCTCGGCATTGGCAAAAATGTTTTGGAAAACGCTGCATTTAAATACATAAATGCTTATGTTTTACTGGCCAACCAAAGCCAGCGGGCCATGCAACATATTCATCCAAGGTGGGCACAGTCCTTCCTATTGCGCTATCGCAAAAGTTTCAACTACTTTAAAACCGGCAAATTCTTAGGCAGTGCAAATTTGTATTTACCAGGCATCAGTATTAATCATAGCCTTGTGATTACCGCTGCCTTGCAGCAAAAAGATACTCTTCCCGATTTATTTGGCAGCAACTTTCCCTCTGCCCGGGGCTACGAAGATTTAGATACCCGCCGGATGTATAAGATTGGTGCAACTTATCATTTTCCATTGCTTTACCCCGACCTCGGCGCAGGCAATATCGCTTTTGTACAACGCATTCGGGGCGCCGTATTTTTTGATTATGGGATTGCACGGGCACGATACCGGGGCGTACTCACCGATTTAAAAAACCGCAGCACTGGCGGCGAAATCTATTTTGATGGCAAAATATGGAATGCACTGGAAGCGAGCATTGGCATACGTTATAGCCGGCTTCTTGATACAGATTTACGAAACCCTGCTGCCAGGAACGTTTTTGAAATCGTGTTGCCCATCAATCTTATTCCAGACTGATCTAACAGGATTTTAAGGTATAACTTGTTACCCTGTGAAGAAAACGCAGGTCTGCATTAGTATATGCGTATAACATGATCAGACTCAGTTTAAATCATGATGGGTATTACTCCTGATTTAGGGGTTGCTTCCTTACTTTAGCCCATCTAAAAAAAGCAAACGATTGCACGCCTGCAGTTGCAGCCTGTGCCCCTATTATCATAGCACATTCATCACCGAAAATAAAAGGAGGAATATCATATGAAAAGAATTGGAATACTCACTGGAGGTGGAGATGTACCGGGCTTGAATCCGTGCATCAAATCAGTAGTTAATGATGCTATAGCAGAAGGCTATGAAGTCATTGGCATTCGCCGGGGCTGGGCTGGCCTACTGGAACTGGATGCTAATAATCCGGAATCTATAAAAAAGCACACTGAAGTACTTACAAAAGAAACTGTACGTACAATTGATCGCACAGGGGGCACCATCCTGCATACAAGCCGTACGAATCCCAGCAAAGTGAAGCCGAATAATGTGCCCGAGTTTTTAAAAGATCCTGAACACCCTGAAGCAGAAGCAGCAGATACCAGCCTGCGGGATTTTACGCCACATGTAATGAGAAACCTGGAATTAATGGGTATTGAAACCCTCATACCTATTGGTGGCGATGATACCCTGAGCTATGGCGAACGACTCCACCGGGAAGGCATTAAAGTTGTAGCCATTCCTAAAACGATGGATAATGATGTATATGGTACAGACTATTGCCTGGGCTTTAGTACGGCCGTCACCCGCAGCGTACAGTTCATTCACCAATTGCGCACCAGCACGGGATCTCATGAAAGAATTGCCATTATCGAATTGTTTGGAAGAAACTCCGGCGAAACCAGCCTGATCAGTTCTTACCTGGCAGGTGTGGATAGGGCGCTGATTTCTGAAGTGCCATTCGATCCGGAAAAACTTGCCGAACTCGTCTTAAAAGATAAGCATGCCAACCCCAGCAATTATGCGATGGTAACCATTAGCGAAGGAGCACATATCATGGGCGGCAAAGTAGTGGAGTATGGCGAAACTGATGCCTACGGACACCGCAAACTTGGCGGTATTGGCGAGATCACCGGAGAAGCCCTTAAAATGATTACCGGGGAAAGCATCATCAACCAGTCTGTGGCTTATCTCATGCGTTCAGGTGCACCAGATGCGTTGGATTTAATGATGGCAACAAACTATGCCAGCCTTGCCGTGAGCCTGATAAAAGATGGTGCAAGCGGTAGAATGGTTGCGCTTAGGGAAGGCCAGTACACCCACATTCCTATGAGTACAGTTACCAGCGGAATAAAGCGGGTGGATGTGGATGAGTTTTATGACAGGGAACAATACCGCCCGAGAGTAAGAAATGTGTTGGGTAAACCCATGTTCCTTTATTGACAACAAGACGATCAAACATTGCGGATGCTTTGTGCAGACCGCTTTTCAAAAAGAATAAATTTATTTCACTAAAAACAGAAAGCAATGCCATCTAAAAAAATTATCGATCTCCTCGGCGACAAAGCTGAATATTTGCTAGACCACCAATCAACTACCATTAACAAAGACCAGTTACACCTGCCCGGACCAGATTTTGTAGATCGCATCTGGACAGGCAGCGATCGTAATCCGCAAGTAATGCGCAACCTGCAAGGCATGTATAACAATGGCCGCCTTGCCGGCACGGGTTATCTTTCTATCCTCCCGGTAGACCAGGGTATAGAACATAGCGGCGGAGCATCTTTTGCAAAAAATCCTATTTACTTTGATCCCGAGAATATCATTAAACTTGCCATAGCTGGCGGATGTAATGCAGTAGCAACAACTTATGGCGGGCTGGGTATGATGAGCCGGAAATATGCACACAAAATTCCGTTCATCTTAAAACTCAACCACAATGAGTTGATGACTTATCCAAATAAATTTGACCAGGTAATGTTTGCTTCTGTAGATGCGGCCTGGAATCTTGGCGCTGCGGCAGTAGGCGCTACCATTTATTTTGGCAGCGACGAAAGCACAAGGCAAATACAGGAAGTAAGTGAGGCTTTTGAACGGGCACACGAACTCGGTATGGCTACTATTTTATGGTGCTACCTGCGTAACCCGGCATTTAAAACAAAAGAAAAAGACTACCATGTTTCTGCTGATCTGACGGGCCAGGCCAATCATCTTGGCGTAACCATACAGGCAGATATCATTAAACAAAAATTGCCGGAGAATAATGGAGGCTACACGGCTATGAATATTGATGGCGTAAGCTATGGCAAGAGTGATAAACTGATGTATGACAAATTAAGCAGTGCTCACCCAATTGATCTCTGCCGCTACCAGGTGGCCAATTGCTATATGGGCAGGGCTGGCCTGATCAACAGTGGTGGCGCATCTTCTGGCGCAAGCGACATGGCCGAGGCAGTTGCAACAGCCGTGATAAATAAACGTGCCGGTGGCATGGGTCTCATCAGCGGGCGTAAAGCTTTTCAGCGTCCGATGGCAGAAGGTGTAGATATTTTAAATGCCATCCAGGATGTGTATTTAGATAAAGACATCACGATAGCTTAAGAAGTATTTTCTGTTAGTTATATTCCGGGCTGTGCACTAATCTTGCGTTAGAAACAGCCCGGATTTTTTATAGAAGCTTTGTGCAACGCTGCACATTCCCTTATCCATATTGTTCTATCCAGGAAAAGGTTTTTTGATAAATTGCTTTCTTATTTTTCCGCAAATAACCGAGAAAGGCCCTTGCCACTTCAGACATTTTTTTTTCTTTGAGCCAGATGAGACGCCACTGTTCCGTGAGTGGAAGTCCCTTAACCGGGATGATTTTTACTTCATTAAGCGTAAGTTCATTTTTGATGCTCAGGATGGATTGTATAGAAAAGCCAAGGCCTGCAATAACTGCCTGCTTTACCGCTTCACTTGAAGTAAGCTCCAGTTTTACCTGCGGAATAATATTTGCTTTTTGAAAATAGCGCTGCATGGTAACCCTTGTACCAGATCCATCTTCCCGGTAAATGAGCGGGATCTGATCAAAGATGGCCTTGGTGGATGGTTGTGTAAATACCGATTCCATATCTGCAGCACCTGTGAGAAATAATTTATTGGGAAGTAAAATTTCCTGGCAAATGTCCAGGTTGTCTGGCAGCACCGATACCAGGGAAAAATCAACTTCATTATTTTGCAGGCTCCTGATCACTTTCGTTTTATTGGTTACATCCATCTGCAAATCAATACCCGGGTTTGCTTTTAAAAAATCTTTAAGGTAATACGGCATAACATACTTACCTGTAGAAGCAACAGAAATCTTCAACCTGCCGGAAAGCATTCCTTTAAAGTTTTGCGTTTGATAACTGATAGACGCCACATCTTTCAGGATTTTATCTGCAATGCTGTAAAGTTCCAGACCAAATTCGGTGACATATAATTTTCTGCCTACCACTTCTGTAAGCGGCATATCAAACTGAAGCTGCAAATTTCTGAGTTGGATGGAAACCGCTGGCTGCGTCATGTGTAGCGCCTCTGAAGCCTTGGTCACACTCCTGTTTTCTACCACAGACATGAAAATGCGGAGCTGGTGCAAAGTGAAGTTCATAAATAATTATTATGGATCAGATAATAAAGATAAATGATACTATATGAACTCCGCAATGCATTTTTGCAGTACAAAAAATATCACACACATGACGACGATTACAGTTGCAAAAGGAGACGGCATCGGGCCCGAAATTATGGATGCTACCTTAAAAATTATTAAAGCTGCAGGCGCAGCCATCGAGGTAGAAGAAATTGAGGTGGGAGAGAAAGTTTATTTAGCCGGAAACACTGCCGGCATTGCACCGGAAGCCTGGGATACCATCAGGAGAAATAAAATATTTCTGAAGGCACCGATCACCACACCACAGGGAGGCGGGTATAAAAGCCTGAATGTAACCACCCGAAAGTTCCTGGGCCTTTATGCCAATGTGCGTCCATGCATGAGCCTGCACCCTTATGTGAAAACCAAACACCCGGTGATGGACATCGTTATTATCCGTGAAAATGAAGAAGACCTGTATGCCGGTATTGAACACCAGCAGACAGATGAAGTAGTGCAGTGCCTGAAACTCATTAGCCGGCCGGGTTGTGAGAAAATTGTGCGCTATGCTTTTGAATATGCAAAAGTATATAACCGTAAAAAAGTTACCTGCTTTACCAAAGATAATATCATGAAACAAACTGATGGATTGTTTCACCAGGTGTTTGATGAAATCGCATTGGAATACCCGGAAATACAAAACGAACATTGGATTATTGATATCGGTGCAGCAAAAATGGCGGATACGCCGGAAGCTTTTGATGTGATCGTAATGCCCAATTTGTATGGAGATGTATTGAGTGATGTAGCAGCACAAATAACGGGATCCGTTGGCCTGGCCGGCAGTGCAAATATTGGAGAAGAATGTGCCATGTTTGAAGCCATTCACGGTTCTGCACCACGGCGGGCGGGGCAAAATACCGCAAACCCTTCCGGCTTACTGCAGGGCGCCATCATGATGCTAAACCATATCGGGCAAAAAGACGTAGCAGAAAAAGTACAGAACGCATGGCTAAGAACAATTGAAGAAGGAAAACATACGAATGATATTTACAAAGAAGGTTTTAGCAAAGAATTGCTGGGCACACAGGAATTTGCCCAGGCTGTAATGGATAACCTTGGCAAAAAGCCAGAAAAGTTTGAACCTGTATGCTATGCTAACGCAAAGATGCTGGAACTGCCCCGCTATGTTCGCAGAGCACCTGCAAATAAAGAGCTGGTAGGCGTAGATATTTTTGTGCAGTGGCCTGGTACGAACGCAGATGAACTGGCAGAAAAATTACAAAGCCTTGGCGGGGCAAACACTACCCTAAGCATGATTACGAACCGGGGCATCAAAGTATGGCCAAACGGTTTCCCCGAAACATTTTGTACAGATCATTGGCGATGCCGGTATAAACCTGCCTCTGGTGAAACCATGCCTAAACACCAAATCGTTGATTTGCTCAGCAGCGCCGAAGCTGCCGGGATTGATACGATCAAAACAGAAAACCTGTACAGTTTTGACGGTCGCCAGGGATACTCCTTAGGCCAGGGACAATAATGGAATTCCGGATTTCTTTTCACTTCAATACAATAAAACGCATGCACATACATCTTATCCAGGGCACTTTTAGTAAAACAGATGCAACTGAACTTATTGGCCGCCTCATCCAGGTAAAAATAGAATTCCTGGAAAGCAAAATCAATAAATCGCACAACGAGGAAGATATTAAAATGCGGGAGCAGCGGATAAAGCAATTACAACACGAACTGCAAAATGCCCGTGCGCATATTGCAACGAATGGCCTCTTGATGAACATTCAAAGTGATATCAACCTGGCGGAGTAAGGATAAGTATCACAGAGCGTGAACCTGAAAATAAATTACGCAGCATAAACAATGCTACTTCATGCATAATAAAAATGATATGACAGAAACACAGTGTATAGAACTCATCAGGGGCACCTTCACTGCAGAAGAAGCAAAAGAATTGCTGTTGAACTTAATTAAATACAAGATTAATTTTCATGGCCAGCGAAGCTTTAGCGCAGAAGTGCGCTTTGGTGCACCGGAAATAAATGCTCAAAAGAGGATTAACGAGTTGAAGCAATCCATCATTGCATTTACGCAACTGCAGGAACAGGCTTTAGCACAAAAGGCCCAATTGAAGATTGAAGCAAACGTGTATGTGTCCTTAATACCGAAAGAGCCTGCTCCCTAAAATATCATTGCAGTTCATCCGATAGATGCTTAAGGCAATATTGTAGCAATATAGCAGCAGCAACAAAAATGGTTATCACATGAAGTTTACTTTCTAAACAACAGGTGATAACCATTCAAAAATGATCTGCAGTAATTATTTAATTTTCCAAAGACCGTAATATGCCCATTTCCAATCCACGCAATTCTGCAAGACCCCGTAAGCGTCCGATGGCAGAATATCCGGGGTTGGTTGTCTTCTTCAAATCATCCAGCATCTGGTGACCATGATCCGGCCGGAAGGGCAGTGAAATTTTCGTTTGCTGTTGTAGTAATAAAATTTCTTTCATCACTTTATACATATCGTTATCGCCGCCAAGATGATCGGCTTCAAAGAAATTTCCCACTGCATCTCTTTTCACATTGCGCAGGTGCACAAAATGAATGCGGTTGCCTATGGCCTTTACCATTGCCGTTAAATCATTGGCCGCAGACGCACCTAATGAACCTGTGCAAAAACAAACGCCATTTGCAGGAATATCCACTTTCTTCAGGATGTAATCAAAGTCTTCCATTTTACTTACAATACGGGGCAGCCCTAAAATAGGAAATGGCGGATCATCAGGATGGATGGCGAGCTTCACTCCACATTCTTCTGCCACAGGTGCAATCTCTGCCAAGAAAGCAGCCAGGTTTTCCTGCAAAGCTGCCCGGTCTATATGCGAATAAGCATCCAGTTTGCGGAGCATATCTGCAGTAGTAATTTTTTTCTCACCGGGAATACCAAACATCACCACGCCGGAGAGCGCTTCTAACTGCCCGGGAGAATATGTTTTAAACCGATGCTCTGCCTGCTGCTGAATGCTGTCGTCATAGGAAGCAGCGGCACCTTTACGTTTAAGCATATAAATATCAAACACCGCTAAATCAACCCAATTAAAGTAAAGCGCTTTTGCCCCTGTGGGCATGCTATAACTAAGGGTAGTTCTTGTCCAGTCGTTTACCGGCATAAAGTTGTACGTAATTACCGGGATACCGCAATGCGCCACATTGCGAACGGATGTTTTATAGTGTTCTATATACTTTTTATAATCGCCTGTTCGTGTTTTAATGTCTTCGTGCACAGTGATGCTTTCTACCACAGACCAGCGCAAACCCTTCTGCTCAATAATTGCTTTACGTTTTAAAATATCTTCTGTTGTCCACACATCTCCATGCGGAATTTGGTGCAAGGCAGACACTACACCGGTAGCACCACTTTGTTTCACATCATTTAAAGACACTGGATCATCCGGCCCGAACCAGCGCCATGTTTGTTCCATCTGAATCATATTGTAATTTTTATTTTTTTAAACACCACTAAATACCGTGAAGCCGCCATCAACCACAATGGATGCACCGTTTACAAAGGCAGAGGCATCACTGAGCAACCAAATTAAAGCGCCGCATAATTCATCTGGTTCACCAAAACGATTGTACGGAGTTTGGTTAATGACTTTATTTCCCCTGTCTGTATAACTGCCGTCCTCATTGGTGAGCAGCCTTCGGTTTTGCTCTGCCAAAAAGAAACCGGGCACTAATGCATTCATGCGAATCTTATCGTTGTAGCGGGCACCCATTTCTACTGCAAACCACTTTGTGTAAGACTCAATGGCTGTTTTAGCTAAGCTGTAACCCAGTACCCTTGTCATAGCTTTATGTGCAGATACGGAAGAAATATTTACGATGCTACCTTTTGCAGAAGTTTCGCTGATGGCTTTTCCAAAAATTTGCGTGGGCAGTAAAGTGCCAAACAAATTTAAATCCATCACCTGGCGTAAGGCATCAATTTTTAAATCAAAAACATCTTCGCCCGGTTGCACCGTTGCCTGTGGCATATTACCACCAGCAGCGTTAATAAGACCATCTATTTTTTTGTATTTTTCAAG
>DGQO01000216.1:6993-11183 GCA_002400445.1 Chitinophagaceae bacterium UBA4412 | reverse complement strand
ACCTTGTCTTTTAGCGAAAATCTGTTTGTCATATTTATCTTTTTAAGTGTCTGAAAGTATTATTTAATTTTCTTGTAAAATGGAAACGCCGGTAATCCTGCAGCATCTGCAAGATTGGCTTCACCCACCCGCAGCCAGGCATACCGCACTGCCACAGCTTTTGCTCCAGCTTCTTTTTGCAACAGAACTTCGTTGCCGGCAATGGTGGCTTTTGCGGGTTTAAAAGTTATACTGTCTGCAGCCCCAAAGCGATAACCAATTTCAAAACCGTCCAGAGGTTTTCCATCTGTTTGCAACGCAGCACTTGCTTTAAATTTTAATTGCAACTGCTGGTTGTTTTGTTTTATTTTCCTGATCTCCGGGCCTTTGAAGTTTACTTTTTGTCCATAGTTTTTACGCAGCGCAATAAGCGCAAGGCGATAGCCGGCTGGTGCTTTACGGGTGTAATGAATATCGCCCATATTACCCAGGTCTGTTGTTACCGCCATTGCAGTGTTCGGCATTACCTGGCTCACTTTGTACTGTGCTTCTCTCACTATTGCTGCCGCATCTAAATCTGCATAACCAAATGCTGAAATTTGCACAAAATAGAATGGCATATCCGGCTTGTTCCATTTGGCCCGCCAGGCATTAATCATTGTTGAAAAAAGCTGGTAGTACTCCTTTGCATAACCTACGTTAGACTCTCCCTGGTACCATAAGACGCCTTTAACGCTGTAAGGAATAATAGGATCAATCATCCCATTAAAAAGTACGGAAGGCTCCCTCCATGGCCGTTTATAATAATAAAACGTTTGTGGTTCTTCAGGTTTTTTGCCAGAAGGATTTGCATCCCATTTTTTTAAAGTGGTTTGATAGGCTGCAGAATCTCTACCCACATTGTCCTGTATAAATTTCCAGCGATCAATATATTGGCTCAATATACTGTCTTGTGTAAGTACTTCACGGGGAGTCCATGCTTCGGCGGGTGTTCCACCCCAGGCAGCATATACAATACCCACGGGTACATTTTTTTCCTGCTGAATTTTCTTAGCGAAATAATAGGCTACAGCAGAAAAGTTACCTGCCGTTTGCGGTGTTGTTTTCTTCCAAACCGAGCCTGGTGCATCTTTAAATTTTTGCAACCCATATTGACGTTCTACAGAGAAATAACGAATGTTTGGAAAATCTGCTTTGGGTATTTCTGTTTTGGCATCTGCATCTGATTTTAAGGAAAAGCCCATGTTAGACTGGCCTGAAGCCACCCACACTTCTCCAAGCAAAACTTCTTTCAGTGTTATGGTATTGCTGCCAGAAACGGTGAGTGTGTGTGCATTCATACTAGCCCCGGCAGTGCGCATGGTTGTGCTCCACTCTCCTGCTTCATTAGCATACAACACAACAGTGGCCGGAGACCAACTTGCTGTGATGCTGATCTTTTCTCCGGGTGCAGCCCATCCCCATATATTCACCTTTGATTTTTGCTGAAGGACCATTCCATCACTAAATATTGCGGGCAATTTTATGGCAGCCATACCTGAAGCATTCCAGCAGAGCAGGCATACGAGCAGCACTCTTATTACCCTAAAGATTTTTTTGATCATGTCTGGCATTTATTTATGCTGATTAATGACTAATACCGGTTTACTTTCCGATTCTTTTGAAGAAATAAAGACTTGTACATTTTTATCTTCATCATCGCCGAGCTGTCTTGTTTCCCGAACCAACACAAAGGTCAGCTTTTGTGCGCCATGTTTCTGTAGCAGTTCGGTTACATCTATATAATGATCGGCAGCCGTTTGAGTAAAAGCCATTTCGCCGGCCACAAAAGCTTTTTGCCCCACGTTTTTAAGCAATGCCTCCTTACTATCAAGCAATGGCGCATTATTCCAGGTAATACTTTTTTCATTCCACTGTGCGGCTGGTATGGCATATACATGCAGGCGATAGGGAGCGGTGGTTTTGTTGGTATAGCCATTCACTTTGAGCAAAGCAGTTTGCAAAGTGGATAAAGCAACTGAACTCAAATCAAAATCTACATAAACTACTTTGTTTTTACCTGGCTGGGCAGCGTCTAACTGCACGCTTAATATCTTTTCCTTGCCGGCATTTTTTGCAGCATTGCTTCCGCCGGTAACCGTAGCGTCAGCTTTTGCCACCAGCAGTTTTTGTGTACTGGCTTTTTTCGAAATCCTGAGCAGCACTACAGACTGCGGTTTGAGTATAAGATTAATTTTCTTTGTTGCATCAATATTCCAGACTTGTGTAACCTCTCCATAATATTCCGGGTTCACTGTTTCTGCACTCGCTACCGCACCTGCATCAACAGCTAAACCATTCAGGTCAATATTTAAATGGTAATCGAACATGCCTCTTTGTACCAACCACATATAATAGCTACCCGTTTTTTCATCATAAGTGGTGTAGCTGTCTAAACCATTATCTTCTACGGAAGCAGTGGTGTGCAATAACGGACGCTCATTTTTAAACCCTTTTGCAAAAAGCCTTACCACTTCCCCGGTGCGTTGAATACCAGATACATTATAATTCGGTGTGGCAGCGGGGCCGTCATTTTTTGCAAACAGTTTTATCTCTCTTACTATGGGCTTAGGACTACCATTAATAAGCATCCGAACTTTGCCCGTAATTACAGGTTTTGAAAACGAAATGAATACCTGTGCATATTTATTGTCTTTTTCTTTTGCCCCGGGAATATCTTTCCATTGCCCTTCGGCAAAATATTGCAACTTGAAATTTGCAATGCGATCTGGTGCTGTGTACACGCCGCCATCACTGCCCGTGTAAACAACCGCACTACCGAGATCATAATTTCTTCCCAGGTCAATCTCAAGCCATTGCTCGCCCCGAGTGCTGTCTCCATGCCAGGCTGAGGCATTGGTTTTAATTCCATCAGTAATAGTGCCTGCCGCAGCCGTATTACTGGCGGTCACTTTTTTATTCAAGGCGATATTGATGTAGGCATCTTCTACGATACGCTTGCCCTGCCAGATAAAATGGTGACCAGATTTTACACCACGGGGATAAGGACCACTAGCGGTATTGGCAAATTTAAAAGCCCACATTCCATAACCACCATTCTTCATATTGTTTGCATAAATGCCAGCCCATTCTGTAAAGAGCGAAGGTGAATCCATCGTTTCCTCTTTGTCAATCAGGTAGGCATTCATCCAGCGACCAATTTCTGTATAAGCCACCGGTAGCTCCTGGTGTGCGGGATGATTTTCTTTTAAAATTTCTTCAATGTTTTTGATGCGGCTTTCATAACCCACGGCCGGAGAGTTATAAGAATGGGTGGAGAAAATTTCAAGTAAATCCTTATCTACTTTTTTACCATGATAGTCTGTGCGAATGTTTTTTGCAACAGCAGCCCACCATTCCGGGTTATTGCCGGCAGTAACGGGTCCTACAAATTTGGGCACTAATTGCTTTCCATATAGGGCATTTACATCCTGCACCGCACAATGAATGGCATCGGAAACAATCTGCATAGCCATGATCCACTGATCTAATTTCATGGGGCCGCTTTGGCGGTGGTTGGGTTCATTTTGCAAAGCAAACATGGTAACGCTGCCCACCTTAGCTGCATAAAAAGCGATGGCATAATAGCGCTGCCATTGCTGCCACTTATTGCTCCAGTTATCTTTAAAATCGGTGCTGCCCAGTTGCAGAAGGACATCTACATCCAGGCGCTTTAATTCTTTAATGGCATAACTAAAAACCATAGCATTAGTAGATGAAGTATCCCAGCGATCGTATAAAGGCAATAGCGCATCCCATTTGATAAATGTATTTTTTTCAGGATGACTTCTCAATTCATCTTTTCTTTTGTCAAATTCTTCCACGGTGGAAAGATCTTTATCTACCTGCACGGCAGAGAGTGGTACAAAGCTGTTCATACTTGCCCATACCCGCAGGCTATTTACATTAGAATATTCTATCCAGCCAGATACATTGCTACCGGGCACATAGTAGCCCTGGTTGTAACCTACATACTTCATCGTTTTGCCTGTCACCTTGCTATCTGGTGCAATGGTAGCGTTTCTAGGTTCTGTAGAAACATTTGTTTCAACCACTGAGGAAGTAACGGTAGGCGGTGCGGGCATATTTGGTGTAAGTGTGCCAAAGACTTCAAACTCCATGATATTAATGGGCTCACCATCATCACAAATGAGCCTTACTTTAAATGTGGA
>DGQO01000216.1:2563-6826 GCA_002400445.1 Chitinophagaceae bacterium UBA4412 | reverse complement strand
CAGGCTGCAAAGCATAGCAGAAGCGAGAAAAGCTATTTTGAGAATGTTCATGATGTTTTAATTTTTGGGGTTCTTGTTAAATAAATCGAGCATCCATTTTGCTGCAAGGCCTGGCCAGGTTTCTGCTGCTTCATTTCCATTGCGCAGGCCAAAGCCATGGCCACCGCTGGGCCACACGTGCAACTGCATAGGCACTTTAGCATCATGCAACGCATAAGCATAGCTTAATGGTAAACCAATCTGATCATCATTTGCAATAAATAAAAATGCCGGCGGTGTCTGTGCCGTTACCGTAAATTCTGGTTTAAGTTTATGCTCCGGGCCGGAAGAAAGTGACCCGGGATATAAAAGCATTTGAAAATCTGGCCGGGCAGAAAGTGAATCTGCTGCGTNNCTGTGCAGGATAAGTATTTAGTGTAAATGACGTGCTTGCCCTTGCCGATAAATTTCCACCGGCAGAAAAACCCATGACACCAATTTTGCCAGTATCAAAATTATATTTTGAGGCCTGGCTTCGCACCACCCGGATGGCCCGCTGAATATCCTGCAATGCCCCTTTTTGCTTCATGGGCACCCGGTAATGCAATACAAAGGCAGTAATGCCTAAAGTATTTAACCAGGCAGCAATTTCATCGCCTTCCATGTTTAAAGCCAGGTACTTGTTTCCTCCTCCAGGACTTATGATAACGGCGGCACCAATATTCTTGTGCGGGTGCGGCAGAAAAACAGTGAGTAAAGGATCATTGATATCTGTAATGCGGAGCACATTTCCCCGGTCATCAGGATAAATGCGTTCAGGATGCTTTGCACTATCCTCGCCTGGCACTCTACCTGGCCAGAGGTAAATAACCTGCGCAGGTTGGGCGGCAGCAGTCCAGGCGGCACTCATCAACAGCAAAAAAATAATTCCTTTTTTCATTTCAATTTTCTCCTCTTTTCTATGCTAATACCAGGTAGCTGTTTATCCAGGATCTTATGTTTGATTATTTTCCTGCAGCAGCATCCTTCAGGCTGGTCATTATTGGCTAAGTCTGACCAGTTGAATAAATACAATATCATTATCCCGCAATTGCANNCAGCGCATTGGCAGGCCGGCCCATCGCAATATAGCCAGTAACAGGATCATTTTGACGATACCCAACTTTGTACGTTTCCATCCTATATTTACCATTCGGCAAATTCTTAATCTCTAACGCTGCCGTTTCAACAGCAAGCGGTGGCTGATCCTTCACAAAATATCCCTGGTTAAATAATGCTGCTGTTTCTGTAAAAGTATAATTCCATATCAGTGCCTGTACATTTCCGTTTGCACCTGTACATACATAAGATGATGCATCATGATTTACCAACTCCGTAGTTCCTAACGCATTCATGAATTGATAAGCATAATAAGTAGGTTTTTTAATTCCCTGGAGATTCAATAAACCAAAACCACCATGAAAGATAGATGGCCCCGCACCTGCTTCTTCAAAAACATCCGTGAAGGTCCAGTAGGACATAGAATTACAGGCGGCGCCTGTTTTCTTCAAGGTATTCAAAACATAAGTGGCATTCTGGTAAGTATCATGTATGGGGTCTCTTGAAGACGGCGAGGTATTCCATTCCGTAAAATGCAGCTCAGCTTTTTTAAAAACCGACTGATCAATTATATCTCTTACCCTCTTTACATTTAGAGAAATGGTATCATAATTATTTTTTAGTTTTTGTTTTTTAAGCCCGAATTCATCGAGCACAGAAGTGGTGCCATAATCATGTGTGCTCACAAAATCTACCGGCAACTTTGCACTATCACAATAGGATAAAAATTCCTTGATCCATTTTGTAGCAGAAGTGGCGGGACCGCCCACCCGGTAATCAGCAGAAATACTTTTAACAGCCTTGGAAGTGTGATGATATAGTTCAAAATAATCTGCTTGGGTGCCATCATAAAAACCGCCCAGGTCTGGTTCATTCCACACCTCAAAATACCATTGAGCCAGTTCTTGCCGGCCGTATCTTTCCTGCCAATGTGCAACCAAGGAGGTTATAAGGTTATCCCATTTCTCATAGGATTTTGGCTTGCTCACATTTGCCTTCCACCAAAAAATAGTTTTCTTTCCTGCGGCCAGGTCGGCGGGCATGAATCCAAATTCAACAAATGGACGGATGTTGATACTTAATAAATAGTCGAACAACTTATCAATGTACTGCCAGTTATAAGTAACATTGCCTTGCTTGTCTTCCACATAAACCCTCATATCATCATGCAGCAAACCATGAAAACGGATATACCGGAAACCAATATCTTTTTTGGCTAATGCTAACTGCTGCTGCCAGTCGGCACGGAGGCCTTCATTGGCCCGGCCTGCACCCACGCAGGCATTGAACACATTTACTTTTTTTCCCTGGACATGTTTTACGTCGGCAAAAATTTTTCTTACAGGAGGATCTTGCGCAGTAGTAGGCATATTCATCAACAAGCATAGCAAGCCCAGAGATACGGTTTGTATAATGCGGAACAAAAATCTATACTGCTTTCTAATCATCCTTTTTTGTACTAAAACTTGTTTCTAATATTACCAATCTCCTGTCGCCCGTGTAAGTCATGCTCACATTTGTTTTATCCACCGGCGCTTCTACCGTTCGTTTCTCCCCGGCATTAATTGTTTTGCTTACTTCAGGTAAATCGTTCACTTTTATTGTTATGCGCAAGGGTTCTTTGCCTGGGTTCCATACTACGGAGGTGGAGTTATTTTCTCCAGTGGGAATGGTACACCAAAACTTAGCTATGCCTTCTTTTGCTTTTTCCGGAATGGGCTGCCTTCCTACGCCTGCTATATAAGGACCAAAAGGGCGGCGGCCATTGGCCACATATTGAATGCCTGGTCTTGTATTGAAACCCGCCTTTTCGCCACCAGCCAATTGGTAACCTTCCGGCGTGATAACAATTCCTTTACCCAGATAATCAGCAGGAACTCGTGGGGTGGAGTTAACAAGGAAGCCGCTGTACAAATCAGTGACTACCCCTTTCTCTGTTTCGTAATCTCCCCATACAATCCTGCTTGTAATAAGCGGATATTTTTGATGGCCTTCATGCGTTGAAGTATAGTTAACAAGATTCAGCAACATTTTTTTAGCCACCGGATCGATGGTGGTTCTTCTTGCAATATCTAAACCGCAAAGAAGAATGCTGCCTTGTTGTTGAAATTGTTCTGCCAGGGCAATCGCCTGCAAGCCATAGCTGTAATTGCCGAGGATGGCCGTGTTGGCAACGTCTTCCCCGCTTTTGAAAGTAAAGCCATCTGTAACGGGCGTTATTGCAGGCAATCCTTTTTTCGTTTCATCCCAGTTGGTATAGTCATTCCAAACCCGCAGGTTTTCTCTGCCGATGCCATTAAAGATCGGATGATCCGGCCTTTCCGGATTGATATAATAACCATTGCGTGGCGACAATGGAGATACAGGATAAACAGGATCATCAATATCAATATTATGATTGGCCACCGGAGACAATAACAAAGGATTGACATTTTCAAAATGCACACTATCCTGCCGCAGACATAATACCCTGCCGCCATCTGCCATATATTTCTTGATGGCCGCAAAGCTGGAGCCTACGTTTTTATCCGCAGCATTTTCACCGATAACAATACAGGAATTGGGTGCTATATTTTCAAATGATGAAAGCTTTGTAAATTTTATTCCGGTGCTCAAAAAAGATTTTTCGGTAGCACCATTTTTATCGTATAATAAAATGCTGGCAGGCGCTAAAGCGGGAACGGCAAAGTTCTTATCTGCAACGAAAAGTTCGTAAAAGTTTTGGGAGACCATTTTACCGCCTTGTATCACCTGGCCAGAAAGTTTATAATCTCCTGTAACCATTGATGAAGGCAAAGCAATGGAAAGCTCTTTTCTACCGGTACCATAGTAAGGAATATCCGCTAGCTGAATACTATCCTTAAAAACAACAGCATCTGTTTTATCTTTTATTTGATACAGCAGTTTCGCATTCACCAAATCAGAAAAATCATTTGCATCATTAATGATATGTGCAATGGCGGTGAAACTTGTTCCGGCATTTACATTTGGCGTCCAGCATTCCCAACTCAATAACACAGGCTGATAAGAAATTTTTACCTGGTCGGTTACCGGCTTGGGATTCATATCTGAAAACTGCGTAATCGTATTCCAGTTATAAAATAAAATTGTGAAAGGAAATACCCCACTCAGTTTCGGATTGATAGATCGCAATTGCCGGAAAGTTTCTGTAGCCTGCCGGAAAGT
>DGQO01000216.1:0-2498 GCA_002400445.1 Chitinophagaceae bacterium UBA4412 | reverse complement strand
ATATTTAAAAATGTAAATGGCGAGCTATAGTACCATCCCCAGTAGCGATGTAAATCTGTAATGTCGCCGGTTTTGCCATAGCCATATCCTGCATTGGCAATGTAAACCCTGGTATTATCCCATTGCTTTAATTTTTCAAATGCATAGGATAAAAATTTCTCCCAGAGTTCTGCCCTTTTGCCTGCAAAAGGCGTTTCATTTGTCATGGCATAAACCATCAGGCTGGGATGGCTGGCAATCAAACTGAATTTTTCATTTTTATACCAGTTCACACCACGGTCATCATCAGAAGGGAAGCCAGCATCCGTTTCGTCACCCAATTTTTCCTGCGCTTCTACTTTTTCTCCGCCGGCTACTTTAGCGCTATAGTTTCCGCCAAAAGTCATCATGCCCAGTTCGTCGCATACGTTATACCAATCCTCCGCATCAGGAATACGAATGATGTTCACGTTAATACTTTTCATATAAGCCACATATTCCAGGGCGAANNACCGAAAGCCAATGCGCTTCTTTTCTTCTATTTTTTTCTTTGCTGCTGTAGTAGCAGTGAAGGTGAGTTGGTACAAAGCAGGATTTGCCGGCATCCACGCATGCACCTTTAAACCCGCAACATTGAAAATGATTTTATTTTCTGCTTTGTCAATTAAAGTAGGTTTTACCGCTTGTTTAAAAACAGTTTTGCCGGTTTTATCATCTACGATATTTATAACGTAGTTAGTAGCTTGTGCAGGCAATTCTTCAAAGAGCAGTTCCAGTTTTACGGAAGACTCGGTAGTAAAACATACCATGTGTTTTAGAGCAAACTCAGGGGGCTGCACCAGTGCATGGGCGGGCAGTGCAAACAGCATAATGAGCAGTTTGCTCAACAATATATTTTTGATACTTATTTTTCCTGCAATCATTTTAAAGCTCATTTTAGCAACAAATATTTTTTATACCGCAGCATAGCTTCCACATAATAATAATCTGCATAGGGCAAAGGTGAATCCACTTCTGTATTCTTCGGCAAATGTGCTACACTATGTTTCAAAATAAATCCACCATTCTCACCAATACCTGCTTTGTACTCCGGCGAGGATAAGGTTTGCAAAATAATCTTGGCAACCGCCCGGTATTGTGCTGAAAGTTTCTTATCACTGTATGTGCTTAACTCCATCAAGGCCGAAGCCATTACTGCTGCTGCAGATGCATCCCTGTAAGTATCTGGAATGCCCGGCGCATCATAATCCCAGTAAGGAATTTTATTTGCAGGAAGATGGGGATTGTTTAAAATAAAAGAAGCGATNNGCACCTTGTGCAGTTTGCTTTTCCATTACAACACCGGTTTGTGGATTGTAAACCACTACATGATAAGAACTGTAGTTATCCCTGAAATGATTTTTCATTGTAGTGTTGGCGTGGGTAACGGCGATATTATACAACGACTTGTCGCCGGTTTGTTTAGCTGCCCAGAACAATAATTCCAGGTTCATCATATTGTCAATAATCACCCNNAAACTTAGTGGTATCATTAGATCGGCCCCAGGAACGAATACATCCAACTTTTGGATTAAAGCGTGTGGCAAGTGATCTTGCAGAGTTGATTAATATTTTCTTTATCTCTTCAGTTGGCTGGAGTCGGTTAAGATTTCCATAACTGCAAAACATCATAAATCCCAGGTCATGGGTTTCTGTGTTGTACTGCTCTTTATCCATTAACCGGATCTTTTTCAATGCTTCCTTGTACAAGGATTGATCATTTGTATTCTCGTACAAATACAGCAAGTTGCCGGGATAAAATCCGGCAACCCAATTTTCTGAATTACAGGTGCGCAAAGTATCCCGGGTGAATGACCTTGGCATAAGGCCGTCCGGCACTTTTGTGGCAAGAAATGTGTACTGGGTGGCTGCCTGCTGCAACTGAGCATCAATCCAANNAGGATGCTGGCGGCAAAGGAAATGAAGATTAGTTTTTTCATGGATATCTATTGAATGTTCGTCAGTTCACTGGCTGTTTAACTTAAAGTGCATGATCTAAAGGCATATCCTGTCCGGACCAATACTTTTTGGCCGACCAGGGTAAATCTGTTCCCTGCCAGAAGGGATCCGTTGCGGGCAAGCCCAGCATCAGGAAAGCTTCTGAACATAAATAGAGGCTGCCGGTAGAAATATAGGTTTCGCCAATGCCCGGTTGATGCCCGGCAAAGCCGATCTGCAGCCAGCCATTTTTGTCAAAGGTTCCGGGAGCTTCCACCTGTCTTTTAATCACGGTATATAAAGCCGCTCTCACCTGCGCAGGCTTTATTTCTGCCGGCAGCATTTTCATTAAAGCCACCTGCGAAAGCAGGTGAAAAGCGCCGAAGCGATAAGCGAGTGATCTGCCAATTGCCGGATAAGTGCCCTCAGGCGAAATCAATCTTTCCTGTATGGCAGCATAGCGCTGCGCCCTTTTCATCACATCAGCGTATTTCTTTTTATTTGCAGGTGATGCAGAAGAATCGGTAATCACTTTGTACACA
>DGQO01000052.1:9300-14662 GCA_002400445.1 Chitinophagaceae bacterium UBA4412 | reverse complement strand
GCAAAGGCAAAAACCATTGAAGCCATCCTGGGGAAGGATTTTGAAGTAAAAAGTTGCTTCGGTCATATCCGTGACCTGGAAAAGAATGATATGGGTATTGATGTAAAAAACAATTTTACACCAAAATACATTGTGCCTGCAGAAAAAGAAAGAGTGGTAAGAGACCTAAAGGCCCTGGCTAAAAAAGCTGATGAAGTGTGGCTGGCATCGGATGAGGATCGTGAAGGTGAAAGCATAAGCTGGCATTTAGCCACTGTACTGAACCTCGATCCTAAAACCACTAAACGTATCGTATTTCACGAAATCACCAAACCTGCTATTCAAAAAGCTGTACAGAATCCACGCATCATCAATATGGATCTGGTAAATGCGCAGCAAGCCCGGCGGGTTGTAGATAGGCTTGTAGGTTTTGAACTAAGCCCCGTGCTGTGGCGAAAAATTGGTCAGCAAGGTGGCCTGAGCGCTGGTCGTGTACAAAGCGTGGCCGTAAAGCTTATCGCAGAAAAAGAAAGAGAAATCAACAGTTTTGTGCCCGTGTCGTCTTTTAAAATAGAAGCTTCTTTTGCTTCTACAGATTTGAATAACCGCCAGGTAAACTTTAAAGCGGAAGGCCCAAGACAATCAAATACCGATGGTGCAGCAAAATTTCTGGAAGCCTGCAAAGGGGCCACGTATACGGTAAAAGATATCCAGGTGCGCCCGGCAAAACGCTCTCCTGCAGCGCCCTTTACCACTTCTACCCTGCAGCAGGAAGCCAGTAGGAAACTGGGTTACGGTGTAAGTAAAACCATGCTGCTGGCACAAAGGTTATATGAAAGTGGTAAAATCACTTACATGAGAACAGACAGTGTGAACTTAAGTGACACTGCCCTGGGTGCAATCAAATCGGAAATCAACAGCAGCTTTGGCGAGAATTACCTGCACATCAGGAAATACAAGAATAAAAATGAAAGTGCCCAGGAAGCCCACGAAGCCATCAGGCCCACTTATATGGAACATCAATCTGTGAAAGATGCAGAATTGAACAAACTGTATGAACTCATTTGGAAACGCACCATTGCCAGCCAAATGAGCGATGCTGAGTTTGAAAAAACAACGGCAAAAATTGGTATTAGCACGCAGGATGCAGAATTGACGGCCACCGGCGAAGTATTGAAATTTGACGGTTTTTTAAAAGTTTACCTGGAAAGCACAGACGAAGACGAAGCCGAAGAAGGTGGAGAAAGCCGCTTGCCAAACCTCCGTGTGCAGCAAGTACTGGATTTTAATTTCATGACCGCTACACAGCGCTTTACCCGGCATGCCGCCCGGTATACGGAAGCTTCTTTAGTAAAAAAATTGGAAGAATTGGGCATTGGCAGACCGAGTACTTATGCGCCTACTATTTCTACAATTGTAAAAAGAAATTATGTTGAAAAGAAAGATAAAGATGGCGTAAAACGGGAGTTCCAGGTACTCACTTTAAAGGAAGATAAAGTTTCTACCCGGACAGATTTTGAGAATACAGGTGCAGAAAAATCAAAACTCTTTCCAACTGACCTGGGTTTAGTTGTTACTGATTTTCTTAGTCAGCATTTTAAAGACGTAATGGATTATTCTTTTACAGCAAAAATTGAAAAAGAGTTTGATGAGATTGCAGATGGAAATATAGAATGGAACAAAATGGTGGCAGATTTTTACGAGCCATTTCATAGCGGTGTAGCGCATACGCTGGAAACGGCCGAGCGGGCCGTAGGCGAGCGAGTTCTCGGTGTGAGTGAAGATGGCAAACCGATTACTGCCCGGATGGGAAGGTATGGTCCAATGGTGCAAATAGGTGCCCAGGGCGATGAAGAAAAACCAAAATTCGCCCGGCTTAAAGCAAGCCAAAGTATAGAAACCATTAACCTGGAAGAAGCACTGGATCTCTTTAAATTGCCCCTCCAGTTGGGTGAATACGAAGGCCAGGAAGTTTCTGTAAATCTTGGCCGGTTTGGTCCTTATGTAAAATGGGGTGAGCAGTTCGTATCAATTCCCAGGGGTGAAGAACCGACAGATGTAGATCTTACAAGGGCTGTAGAAATTATCAGATTGAAGCAGGTAGAAGACGCTCCCATTGCACATTTTGAAGGGAAACCTATCACCAAAGGGAAGGGTCGTTTCGGACCGTTTATTAAATGGAATGAGCTTTTCATCAATGTGCCAAGGGCATATAATTTTGACAGTCTCACCCAGGATGATTGCAATGCACTCATCGAGAAAAAAGTAGAAAAGGAAGCCAATAGATTCATACAGCAATGGCCGTCAGAAAAAATTNNTAGCTTCCATCGATATTGACACGGTAAAAAAGATGATTCTTATACAGGATCCTAAAGCTTTTGACAAAAAAGCAGCGGCAAAAAAATCCACCACAAAAAAAGCGGCACCTAAAAAGGCAGCAGCAAAAAGAGCCCCTGCAAAAAAGAAATCGTAGAAAAAGGCTCCGGGATTTAATAGTTGTAAAACCCAAAACTATTTAGGAATGGTTTTCGTTATTAATATATTGGCGCACGCCAAATGCAGCAACCATTCGCTCACGCACAAGTGTGGAAAATAAAAATGTGGCTGCTGTGGGCAAATGCCGAAATTCCATTTTTAATTCATTCAGCAGTTTGCAGGAAAACAAAGAAATAAAAGCACTCTTACTCCTTATAGACGACCCCGATGAGGACGTATATAGTACCGTGAGTGAGAAGATTCTCTCCTTTGGCAAAGAAATTATTCCTAACCTCGAATCGCTTTGGGAGAATATGGAGAATGAAAATACGCAGGAGAGAATTGAACTTTTAATTCACAGGGTTCACTTCAGAGAACTCGTAGAAGATTTCACCCACTGGAAAGAAAATAATGGCTCCCTTTTAGATGGGGCATTGCTGGTAGCCCGCTATAATTATCCAGACCTGGAGAAAGCGCACATCATGCAAGAGCTTGAAAAACTTCGACGAAACACATGGCTGGAACTCAATAATTATCTCACGCCAATAGAAACCGTAAACGTAGTAAATAGTATTTTTTTTAACTATTACAAGCAAAAATCTGTGGAGATCAGTTACGAAACGGTAGATCCTTTTCTCATTAATAAAACCCTCGAGGGCAAAAAGGGAAATGCTATTGGTAACGGTATCGTTTACCTCATCCTTTGCGAAATGCTGGACATCCCTGTGAAGGCCGTGAATATTCCACGGCAATTTTTACTGGGCTATTACGATGACCAGTATGAGCTCATAAATCCCGCAGGCCATGCATCAGAAAAAATTAAATTTTACATTGATGCACTTTCCGGCCAAATGTATTCTCACAAGGACATTGAAAATTATTTCAAGCGACTCTCTGTCCCTCCCGTTTCCAGCTATTTCAGAAGTCTGAATAGCCGTAAAGTCGTTCAGTTGTTGCTAGAAGAAGTGAGCAAATGTTTTGACAACGAACGAAACTTATATAAAATGGACGAACTTTTTCACCTCATCAACATATTGGAAACATGATTTTTCATGTAACTACTGCCGCCGAATGGCAAGCCGCCCTTGCGCAGGGTAGCTATGCAGCCATTTCCCTGGAGAAAGAAGGATTTATTCATGCGAGTGCAAGAGAACAAGTGGCTGGCGTGCTGCAGCGATATTACAAAGGCGCTTCAAATCTTGTGCTACTGCATATTGACGAAGCAAAGCTTACTGCCCCACTTAAATACGAATTGGCGCCTTCTGTGCAAGAGATATTCCCACACATTTTTGGACGCATCAACCTCGATGCCATTACTGAAGTTGAAAAGATTGATCAATAAACTTTTCTAAAACACTTCAACTTATTTACTGCCCATTTAATGCCCAAATTAAAGCCTCTTCTTTTCGTGCCCTGAAAATAGTGTTATGCTTTTCTTTTGGGGATGGAACGTATTTCCATTGAAGCGTACCTGGAGCAGCCGTTTCCAAAGTTTTTGCAAATTTTCCCACCGTTGCAGAAATATCTTTTGCCCCTGATCCCGCAAACCAAAATCTTTTAGGTGCATTTGGAAATTTTGCCAACTGTGTTGCTTCGTTGGCCAGGAGATATTTATCATTCCACCAAAGCGAGGGATCAAAAGCAATGTAGATATCAAAGCTCTCGGGGTGGAGCAGAAAGGTTTCTGTAACGAAGAGCCCTGCAAGAGATTCGCCGATAATGACTTTGGTTGAAGTTGTTCTGTATCGCTTATTTATCTCAGGAATCAGTTCATCCTGTATGAACAAGAGGAACTTCTCCGATTCGCCAACGACGGGTGCAATCTCTTTATCTTTTGCAACTTTCGTGGGCCCGGTAAGATCACGCCTTCGCTGCGTGTTTTCTATGCCTACAAGGATAAACGGCGGTATCTTTTTGGCGGCTAACAATTCCGCAAGTGTATTGGCAATATGGGGAAAATCTTCATGAACACCGCCATCAGGCATATATACAACGGGCAGCGAATCTGCAGAAGCAGCGTACCCCGGGGGCGTCCATACATTAATTGTCCGGGTTTCTTCAAGATGCGCAGAAACGATCTTTAAAGTGTCGTGCAAAGGAATAGGGTCCTGCTGCGCTGCTGTGCTTGCGCAGCTCAGTAACAGACTATGATACAAGAGAAAATAGAACATCAATTTCATTTCTTTGAAGATTTTGGTGAAGATTCGAAGAGAGCAGTGTTTGATTTGGCCATTTTGCCACAGCAAAAAAATATTTGGTTATTTTACTGTCCGAATATAAACTATGCAACAAACTTCTGTCTGTAAATATACAGCAAGAGATAGGTTTTTGTAATGATTCCAGGTTTACAAAAATGCTCTTTTCACTTCATTCAAGNNCTCCATGCAAAGCGGTTATGGAAATGAATAAAACAAATGATGAAGTCTTCGGTTTTTATGAAAGTCCGATTGGTATATTGGAGCTGAAAGCAGATGCGAACCACCTTAGGGCCATCCATTTTTGTGATGATGAAGAAGACGTAAAGAGAAAGAAAGAAGATTTATCCATAACGCTATCCCATCACCCGGTATTGCACCTTGCGCATGAGGCACTTGACCATTATTTTTCTGGAAATTTTCAAACACGTCATCTGTCGCTACAGCAGGATGGAACTGCGTTTCAGCAGGAAGTGTGGGAGCAATTACAGAAAATCCCTGCCGGCAAAACCATCAGTTATATACAACTCAGTATCATGCTGGGAAATAAGAAAGCAGTGCGGGCTGTGGGCACTGCAAATGGGAAAAATAATATTCCGATTTTTATTCCCTGCCATCGTGTAATTGGCGCAAGCGGTTCACTTGTGGGATACTCGGGCAAACTTTGGCGAAAACAATGGTTGCTAAACCATGAGGCAAAATTTATGCATGGG
>DGQO01000052.1:8636-9162 GCA_002400445.1 Chitinophagaceae bacterium UBA4412 | reverse complement strand
GCACAAATACCTACCGGGTAAGATGCGTTTTCCTGGTTTGTGCCAGAAACAATTTCTCCATTCTCTAAACGGGCAACAGCAGACACATCAAAATGGCTGTAAGGCGCATACGCATTAGCTGTATTTTCCCGGGCTTGCAGCAGCAGGGCAGCATCTTCTTTGTTGAGTGCATCAATGCTTTCATGCACTTCGTACTCAAACTGGAATTTTTCTTTACTCATAAAAAAGTATTCAGATAAAAAATCCTCCGGGCATCGCTACCGGGAGGAATAATAGTTTTTTGAAAGTACAACTAAACTTTCATCACACCTATTTAATTCCTTTGAAGAGGCGCTTCCACCTTGGGCTACTACCCTCCCAACTGAACCAAATGAGTGAAGCTTTGCCCACCACATGATCTTCCGGAACAAATCCCCAGTAACGGCTGTCTAATGAATTGTGCCTGTTATCCCCCATCATAAAATGATAATTCATTTTAAAAGTATAACTGGTGCTGGCCTGGCCGTTGATAAATACCTGGCCATTT
>DGQO01000052.1:8339-8540 GCA_002400445.1 Chitinophagaceae bacterium UBA4412 | reverse complement strand
GTTTGCAAGTTCTGCATTGGTCACGTTCACCAGGTAAACCCTGCCCGGCAATTCCTGTATATCACCCTGGCTTTGCCTAACATGAATACCCATTTCCTTCAGGATGTCTTCATCCATAAAAACATTGGGTGGTACGGTGAGCTTATAATAGTGTTCTGATGCAGGAAAATTATCCTCCGTTTTTCCATTGATAAAAACTTT
>DGQO01000052.1:2820-8263 GCA_002400445.1 Chitinophagaceae bacterium UBA4412 | reverse complement strand
ACTACATCATTGCGTTTCACAGGGCTGGCAAACCAGCGGTGGTATGATAATGAGAAGGCTTCCGTATAGGATTTTGCCCGCACAAAAGGCATCGTGTGGTGCACAAAAGGCATGGCGATAGGCGTCATGGGAATCCGTGGACCATAGCTTGATTTGCTTACAAACAAAAAATCATTTACCAGCAAAGTTTTTTCCATTGATGGTGTAGGAATGGTATAGGCTTCAAACACAAAAGTGCGAATGAGCGTAGCCGCCACAATAGCGAAAGCCGCTGCATCGATCCATTCCCTTGCTCCGGATTTTTTATAGTTCTGAACTACTTTTATGCCCGCATACCTTTCGTTCTGTGAGAAACCCAGGTAAGGAAAATAGATGAAAGGTACCAGTACGGTGGCTGCATGATGTAAGAATCCAAAACGGCCAAAATGTTCTACAAATTTTATCGTAATCCAGATGGTAATAAATTGCCCGGCGATTGGGATAAACTGCAGGAAAAACCAAAAACGCTTTAATTCCATTTTTTCTATCATACACCAGGTATTGTAAAAAGGAACCAGCGCCTTCCAGGGTTCAATACCTGCTTTCTTAAACATTCCATACAAACCAATATGCCAGCCTAAAACACCGATGATAAACAAGATCCAACCAAAAGTCATATTCTATTTTTTAAGGAGACCAAAAGTACTGATGTGCCACTGAAAAAAGCGAACTCAATTTGAAGAGCGGCAACCAGCATTTATATTATTAACGATTTATTACCTAGCTACGTGGTAGCACATACAACTCTACATCTTCGAGGGTGATTGTTTTCCCGCTAAGGATAATAAGCCGCTCTACCACATTACGCAGTTCCCTGATGTTTCCACTCCAGTCATAACCCCGTAAAGCCTCCATGGCCTTAGGTTCTATTTGTTTTATGGTTTGGCCATATTCCTGAGCAATCAATTCCAGGAAATAATTCACCAGGTGATCCACATCTTCCCGCCGCTCATTTAAGGCAGGTACATGAATGATGATTACCCCAAGCCGATGGTATAAATCCAGGCGAAAATTTTTAGCCTCCACTTCCTTGAGCAAATCTTTATTGGTGGCGGCCACTACCCTTACATCTACATTAATATCCTTTTCTGCACCCACCCTCGAAATCTTACCCTCCTGGAGTGCCCGCAGCACTTTTGCCTGGGCACTCAGGCTCATGTCTCCTATTTCATCCAGGAACAATGTGCCGCCATTAGCCTGCTCAAATTTGCCAATACGCTGCTTCATAGCAGACGTAAAGGAACCTTTTTCATGGCCAAAAAGTTCGCTTTCGATCAGCTCACCGGGGATGGCTGCGCAGTTTACTTCCACCATCGGGCCCGTATTGCGATTACTTTTTTCGTGAATCCAACGGGCTACTAACTCTTTGCCCACACCGTTTTCGCCGGTGATAAGTACCCGGGCATCTGTAGGTGCTACTTTCTCAATCGTGTCTTTGATTTTTTGAATACTGCCACTCACGCCCACCATCTCCTGTACCTTGCCCACTTTGCGTTTGAGCACCTTGGTTTGTGTAACCAGGTCTTGTTTTTCAGTGGCATTGCGTAAAGTAATGAGAAGCCGATTAAGATCTGGCGGCTTACTGATATAATCAAAAGCGCCTTTTTTTACCGCTTCTACGGCGGTATCAATATTACCATGACCACTTATCATGATGATGGGCACATCTGCATTAAGCATTTTTGCTTTTTCCAGGAATTCTATGCCATCCAGTTTCGGCATTTTGATATCGCAAAGCACCAAATCATAGGTTTTCTCGCTGAACTTTTTCAAACCTTCCTCACCATCTGAGGCTTCGTCAGTTTTATATCCTTCAAAATTCAGAATTTCTATGAGGGTTTTCCTAATGGCCTTCTCATCATCGATGATCAGTATTTTAGTCATTTTGCCGGGGGTTATTTGGTGGAAGATTTTCTTTGTGGCTTTCCATGAGCAGTGTCAAAAATACTTATTTATAAATTGATAAAACAAGGCATATCTCATGTATGGCCATTGCGCACCACTACCGGGAGCTGCATCATTAAAAAGAGGCTGCACCGAATAATACGATACAGCCTCTTTATGTCGGGATGACAAGATTTGAACTTGCGACCCCACGCCCCCCAGACGTGTGCGCTACCGGGCTGCGCTACATCCCGAAACCCGTTTTTAAGAACGCAAATGTAAAGGCATTTTCATCAAATAAAAAATTGGGGAACACAGCCTTAATGCATTCGTGCAAAATCTCACAGATGGATATCCTGTAAAATGGAAAGATGAATTTACCGGAATGCAGTCAACTCCTCCAGAGCTGCGTCGTAATATTTATTTAAAGCAACCAATTCTGTTTTTATGAGAAAGTTTAAATTGGTAAAAGCCGATCCTGCTGCTGCGGGCATACTCAACTAATCTTCCGCTTCCTCTTCCCCTTGCTCTTCTTCTTCTCTTTCTTTTACAATAAACAGTTCTTCTTCAATAATTTTTTTGAGCACATGCTTAGGCAAGGCCCCTGCCTGCAGAGAGGGATTACCTTCTATATCAATAAATAATAAGGTAGGAATACTCTGAATGCCAAACACGGCAGAAAGCTCAGCCTCTTTA
This sequence comes from Chitinophagaceae bacterium UBA4412, assembly GCA_002400445.1. Taxonomy (GTDB): domain Bacteria; phylum Bacteroidota; class Bacteroidia; order Chitinophagales; family Chitinophagaceae; genus Ferruginibacter. The sequence continues at coordinate 5,644 of DGQO01000052.1, read as the reverse complement.
TCTGTATCCACTTTATAAACCAGTAAACGGCCATCGTAATCAGCAGAAAGTTCCTCCAAAATAGGGGCTACCATTTTACATGGACCGCACCAGTCGGCATAAAAATCTACGATGGCTGGCAGAGCGCCGGCATATTTCCAATCTTTATCTGTTTCGTAATTAAATATTTTGTCTTTGAAATCCTGCGTAGTTAAATACGTTGTAGCCATGAGCGTTTTTTTTATGGTAAAATTATTCAGGTTAAAAAAAGAACGGGGTTACTTTTGTTACAAAAGCACCGCATCGCAAATGTTATTTTGCGAAAAGCACAATTACCCGGCCAATTCAAAATAAGAACATGAAAAAAATTATTCCATTAGCCTTGATCGTTTTTGCCTCCTGCCAAAATAAGCATTCCGTTACAGATGCAGCCACCAGCCTGCAATATGCCAATGCCGGAGACAGTATTGTGAATATCACCGCAGATTCTCTTCGCAACACACTCATTCGGAAAATTGGTGAAGAAGGCCTGGCAGGTGCTATGCGCTTTTGCAAAGTAAATGCTACTGGTATAACAAGTGCCCTGGCCCAGGAAGGCATCAGCATCGGGCGGGTGAGCGACAGACCCCGGAATATTTATAATGAAATGAATGAACGGGATAAATTGGTATGGACTGAATATACTTACAAGTTTGCCAACCACGACAGCCTTCGCCCGGCACTCATCTCTGAAAAAAATGAATTCCATTTTTACAAACCCATTTTTGTGCAGCAACTCTGCCTCAATTGCCATGGTGCATCTAAAAAAGATATTCCAGACAGCCTGATTCCTGTGCTGGATTCTCTCTATCCTCAAGATCGGGCCAGGAGTTATAAAGTAGGTGACCTGCGGGGCATGTGGCATGTGACCTTTAAAAAAGAGGCACCAAAAGAAACCAAGAAAAACGGATAAGCAGCAGGCTTGGGAAGCTCAGCTTTTTTAATGATATTTGCGCAATCCCAATAACACATGAAGGTTTTAATTAAGCAGGCTAAAATCATTGCTTCCTCCTCACCGCACCATGGGCATCTCCAGGATATTTTAATTGAAGACGGCATTATTCGCAGCATTGGCAATATCTCCGAAGAAGCAGATATCGTTGTAGAACGCCCAAATCTGCATGTGAGCCTGGGTTGGATGGATATTTTCGCCCATTTCAATGATCCAGGCTACGAGCAGCGGGAAACATTACTCACCGGTGCGGCCGCTGCAGCCGCCGGCGGATTTACAGATGTGATGATTGTGCCTAACAGCAGTCCATCTGTTTCTTCCAAAACGGCAGTACAATATATTACGCAGCGAACCGCCACTCTCCCCGTACGCATCTATCCCATTGGTGCCATCAGCAAGAATGCAGAAGGTGCAGCACTTACAGAAATGTATGACATGCATGCCAGCGGTGCATTGGCCTTTAGCGATGGCACACAATCTGTGCAAAACACCGGCCTTTTACTCAAAGCCCTGCAATATGTATTACCGCTGCAGGCTACCATAATACAGATACCAGACGATAAAAGTGTAGCACCACATGGCCTCATGAATGAAGGCATTGCCAGTACACAATTTGGCCTGGCAGGAAAGCCGGGTATTGCAGAAGAAATTATGATTGCCCGGGATATTGAACTGCTGCGCTACACCGGTTCCAGGCTTCACATTACGGGTGTGAGTACCCGAAAAGGTGTAGAGCGCATTGTGGCTGCAAAAAAAGAAGGATTGCATCTTACCTGCTCTGTATTTCCGGCACAATTATTTTTTTGCGACGAAGACCTGGAAGAATATAACAGCAACCTCAAATTAAACCCGCCGCTTCGCACCAGGGATGACAGGGAAGCGCTGCGCCAGGCTTTTAAAGATGGCGGAATTGATTGCCTGGCCTCTCATCACCTACCCCAACATTGGGATGATAAAACTTGTGAATTTGAATATGCAAAATATGGTTCCACCAGCCTGGAGACCGTATTTGGCGTAGCAAATCAATTTGCAAAAAACCTGGAAGAACTGGTGCATAAACTGGTGATCACCCCAAGACAAATTTTCAACCTGCCCTTACCGGTGTTTGAGGAAGGAAGCCTGGCCTGCCTTAGTTTTTTTGATCCTGAGATGAGCTATACCTGGCCGGGAACGGGAGTATCCCTGGGCAGTAATGATGCATTTGCACAAAAAACATTGAAGGGAAAAGTGTACGGCATATTTTCTAACAACCAACTCGTTCTCCATGCTTAATGCACTAAATCCTACCAAAAAAGGCTTGATTACCGGGCTGGTCATGATTGTATTTTCATTGCTGATATTCAAACAGCGGGGCAATTTTGATAATGAACTGGCCAATGTTACCTATGCCTTATACATCCTGGGTATTATGTGGGCATTGTATGGCTTCTACAAGTCTGAGGTTTATCCCAAAAATTTTAAACAATACTTTACGGCAGGTTTTAAATTTTTTATTGTGGTGAGCTTCCTCATGGTGCTCTTTACATTTATTTTTCTTAAAACAAACGACAGCTTGCTGGATGGTATGGCAGCGCAAGCCCGGGAGCAATTAGTGAAAGAAGGGAATAAAACGCCGCAGGAGATTGATAAAATAATTACGCAAAGCCGCAGCTACTACCCGGTGATGTTAACTTCGGTGGCTATATTTGGGTACCTGCTCATTGGTGCTGTCGTTTCAGTGATCGGTTCTTTTTTGTTTACGCAAGTGGCCAGGAATAAATCAGCAGCAAATTCACAACGCTAAAATAATCGCATGGATCTCTCGATTGTAATACCCCTGTTTAATGAAGATGAATCGCTGCCAGAACTGGCCGC
>DGQO01000052.1:978-2745 GCA_002400445.1 Chitinophagaceae bacterium UBA4412 | reverse complement strand
ATGGATGCAGATATGCAGGATAGCCCCGACGAAATTCCGGAACTGAGGAATATGATTATCACCGATGGTTATGACCTGGTGAGTGGCTGGAAAAAGAAGCGCTATGACAATACCCTTACTAAAAATATTCCGAGTAAGTTATTTAATGCGGCTGCACGTCGCAGTTCAGGAATCCGATTACATGATTTTAACTGCGGCTTAAAGGCTTACAAGAAAAAAGTAGTTAAAAGCATTGAAGTGTACGGTGAGATGCACCGCTATATTCCGATTCTGGCCCGCTGGGCAGGTTTTCGCAAAATAACGGAGAAAGTGGTGGAGCACCGCCCAAGAAAATTTGGGATCACAAAGTTTGGTTGGGAAAGATTTGTAAACGGTTTTCTCGATCTTTTNNCTTTGGGGAAGCCTGGTATTCTTCATTGGTTTAGTGATCTGGGTTTATCTTTTTGTAGCAAAGTTTGCCTTTCAAAAATATAATATGACGGATCGCCCGCTATTTTTTGTAGGCATTATATCTCTTGTGATTGGTACGCAACTTTTCCTGGCTGGCTTTGTGGGCGAATTGATTGCCCGCAATTCATCTGAAAGAAATAATTATCTGATCGAGCAAAAAACCGGGCTCTAACCTTACCTTTCTCTCAGCATCATGGATAAAAAGAAAGTGATCATTATCGGCCCGGCCCATCCATTAAGAGGCGGTGGTATGAGCACTTTTAATGAACGCCTGGCAAGGGCTTTCCAGGCAGACGGGCACGATACTTCCATCTATACTTTTTCCCTGCAATACCCTTCTTTTCTTTTTCCGGGCACTACGCAATACAGCAAGGAAGCTGCGCCGGCAGACTTAAAGATTAAGGTTGCCATCAATTCTGTTAATCCACTTAACTGGATTAAGGTGGGCCGCATGCTAAAAAAAGAAAAAGCAGACTTACTGGTTGTACGATACTGGTTACCCTTGATGGGTCCATGCCTGGGCACCATACTCCGTATTGCAAAAAAGAACAAATATTCTAAAGTTGTATGCATTGCAGACAATGTGATTCCACATGAAAAAAGGCCGGGAGATAAACCCTTTACAAAATATTTTATTGGGGCTGTAGATAGTTTTATTACCATGAGTGCTGCCGTGTTGCAAGACCTCAAAACTTTTACAAAGACAAAAGCTGCAGCGCTTATTCCGCATCCTTTGTATGACAATTTTGGTGAAGCCATACCCATGCCCGAAGCAAGGGATTTAATCCATGTGCCTAAGGATATCCCTGTTGTATTGTTCTTTGGTTTTATCCGGCATTATAAAGGGCTTGATATTTTATTGAAGGCAATGGCGCTGCTCCGGCAAAGGATGCCAACATTAAAATTGCTGGTGGCAGGTGAATACTATGGCGATCCAAAACCTTACGAAACATTGATTGAAACCTTAAACCTGCAAGATCAGTTAATATTGCGCACCTCGTTTATTGCTGATGATGAGATCCGGAATTACCTGTGTGCTGCCGACCTGGTAGTACAACCTTACCGGGATGCTACGCAAAGCGGTGTAACTCCCCTTGCCTACCATTTTGAGAAGCCAATGCTGGTTACCAATGTGGGTGGCCTGCCCGCCATGGTTCCACATGATAAAGCCGGCCTTGTGGCCGAACCAGAACCCGTAGCTATTGCACAGGCTATAGAAACTTTTTTCGCCAAAGGCGCCACTTATTTTCTGCCAGGCATCAGGGAAGAAAAGAAAAAATATAGTTGGAAAAAAATGGTGGATGGCATCTTTTCCGT
>DGQO01000052.1:0-867 GCA_002400445.1 Chitinophagaceae bacterium UBA4412 | reverse complement strand
CTGCTTGCCGATAGCAATTTCACCAGGCTTTTTGTGCGCTCTCTGCGCATGCGCAATTCCATTTATTATCCATTTGATTCGCTCTATTCTGTTTCAAAATTGTATGCACCAGACAGTAGCTTCCGCATTTATACCTGGCAAATGGTGATCAATGAAAATGTTGTTCGGCAGCATGGGGCTATTCAAATGAAAACAGCAGACGGCTCCTTAAAACTTTTTCCGCTTATTGATAAATCAGATGTTGTAGCGGCACCCCAGGATACCATTGCTGACAATTTTGGATGGATTGGGGCAGTGTATTATAAAATCATAAAAAAAGAAACGGCGGGAAAAGCGATATATACTTTGCTGGGCTATGATGAAGGAAACATCCGCAGCACGAGGAAAATTATAGAGTTTTTACAGTTCAAAGATGGTAAGCCCCTATTTGGCAGCAGGCAGTTTAGTGTGCCCGCTGGTATTGGGTTTAATAACAAGATGGCCCGTCTTATTATGGAGTTTAAAAAAGACGCCAGCCCCCGGCTCGTTTTCGATGCAGACCTGGATTTGATTGTAATGGAGCATCTCATTTCTGAATCAAACCAGCCAGACAAAAAATGGACGCTGGTGGGCGACGGAGATTACCAGGGTTTTAAATGGACGGACAACAGGTGGGTTTACATCGATAAATTATTTAACCAGGTTACTCCTCTTGGGCAGCAACCCATGCCCGCTCCCATCCTCGATGACGCAGGAAATGTGGACGAAAGCAAGTTGAAAGAAAACCGCCCCGGCTTTACGCCATCTGCACCCAAATCTCCTGTAAAAAGAAAAGATCAATAACTTTTTGGTGAAGTAATTGTTATAGTGTGCTCAAGGTAACATCCC
>DGQO01000249.1 GCA_002400445.1 Chitinophagaceae bacterium UBA4412 | reverse complement strand
GGCTTCGCCACGCTCCAATTGCAAAGGAAACTTGCAGGAGAACCGGATTTCACTAGTTTCCAAACCGTATCACCTGCCGGTGTATTTCATGCGGAGACTTTTAGTTTCAGTGATGATCTTTCAGGCCTGGCCATTCCTACGGCTATTCAATATCGGGTAAAAATGGACATAGGCAGCGACACAAGTTTTGTTTTTCCTGCCGTAACCATCGATCATGCGCTGCCTTGTGTAAGCTATTCATTTAATGGTAGTGGTAATTGGGACCTTGCTGCTAACTGGCTGGGCAGTATTGTACCGCCCATGGTACTTCCGGCAGGTAGTTCAATTATCATCGACCCGCCTACAGGTAGCGAGTGTATTTTAAACACACAACAGGAAATAGCAAAGGGTGGTCTTTTAATAGTACGACCGGGAAAGCAACTATTAATCTCCGGCAATCTGATTATTCAGCCTTAGATTTTTGCAGCGTGGCAACAAAAAGGGTATCTGCTTTTTGGTTATAACCTTCAAGGTAAGTGGAGTGTAAAAGTTTTATTTTCTTATCCTCCATGAGCTGCCGAATTACAGCCTCATTCTCGCTGGCAAAAACAGAACAAGTAATATATATGAGTAAGCCATTGCTTTTAAGGAATGGTATTACGTTTTTTGCAATGGCTATTTGCCTGCGGCTGTACTCGTCAATTTTCTTTGCGCTAAAAAAAGCAAGTTGCTCCGGTGTGCGGGCCCAGGTTCCACTTCCAGTACAGGGAACATCACAAATAATGAGATCGAATTTCCGGGTAATTTGCTGCACTTTTTTAGACACATCAGTTTCCACTATTTCCATCAGGGGTATCCCTGCGGTACCCAGCCGCTCCCGTAGATTTTTTAGAATTGAACTTCGAATATCCGACACTGTTAGATGCATCTTTGACTGCATCTTATCGAAGAATAAAATAGATTTTCCACCACTTGCTGCACAGGAATCCCATACGGAAAGAACAGGCTGCTTAGGTATAACCTGCATGGCTGCATCAAACACTTTTTGGGAGGATAAATCCTGCACTACTGCTTCCTTGTTCAGTTGTACGATCTGTTGTAGTGATGTTCCGTTTGCCAAGGCAATGCATCCCTCAAAGATTTCATTAAAAGGGATAGAACTTGACGATAACTTTTCCTTGACGATCTCTTTGAAACCTGGTCGGGTACGGAGATAGAGCCGTGGCTGCATCAAAATGGAGGCGGAAAATTGTAATTGATTAATTTCGTTTGAAAGATGCATCGCAAAGGGAAATACATCATTGAAGTCTGCCTGCAATAAAGCCAGCTTTTCATTCCCAGGTAGATGGAGAGAATCTACCAATGCCGGATCTAAAGCTTGCAGCATTGGGCTTTCAGACTCGCACACAAAAACAGATTGGATAAGTTGTTCGGCCAGGTCTCTTCCTTTAAGCGCATGGAAACATCTGAAATAATCATAGCATAGCATACTGATATGCTTACGGTCTGAAGAACCAAATTTTTTAAATTGGGAGAAATATTTTTTGATATAGTGCACAAAGGGTTCCTGACCATTGTATTCTTTTAAGATTTCCTTGGCCGTATTTAAATAAGAAAAATATCGCCGCATAAAGGGGGTGAAAATAAGATGAACCTGAATTCCCGGATGTTGATTATTCCAGCCTTATCATTGTGCATAATACTAAAGATCCAGCAGAGCGTTTACCGGGTCTTTACCAAAAAGTAACTGAGCAGGATTCTCAAGCAACTGTTTCACCCGAACAAGGAAGCCAACTGACCCCTTGCCATCTATAACACGATGATCATAACTCAGGGCAACGTACATCATTGGTTTAATAATCACCTGACCGTTTACAGCCATCGGGCGTTCAATAATATTATGCATTCCCAGTATTGCACTCTGCGGAATGTTGATAATTGGCGTACTCATCATAGAGCCGAACACTCCCCCATTGGTAATGGTAAATGTGCCGCCGGTCATCTCCTCAATAGTAAGTTTATTATTTTTCGCCTTTGTGGCCAGGTCTATTACTGCAGCCTCGATGTCGAACATACTTAAACTTTCAGCATTCCTGATCACCGGAACTACCAGCCCTTTGGGCGCACTAACGGCAATGGAAATATCACAATAGTCGTGGTAGATGATATTTTCCCCATCCAGGTAAGCATTTACAGCAGGAAATTCCTGCAATGCATAACAGCAGGCTTTGGTGAAAAAACTCATAAAACCAAGACCAACCCCATGCTTTTCCTTAAACTTATCTTTATAATTCTTGCGAACTTCCATAATCGGAGCCATGTCCACTTCATTAAAAGTGGTGAGCATAGCCGTAGAATTTTTAGCTTCCACCAGCCGCCGGCTAATGGTTCTCCTTAGGTTACTCATTTTCTCCGGGCGATCTTCCCTGCTAAATAAAGGTTTTTCGGGATTTCGGCCAGGATTGTTCAGCGCAGCAAGTACATCCTGTTTAAAGATGCGACCATTCGTGCCTGAAGGCGTAATATTTTGTTTGTCTATTTTTTTATCGGCAATGATGGCTTCAGCCACAGGTGTAGCTTTGGTGGTATTCACATCAACTGCTGCTCCAGTTTCCGGTTCTGCGGACGCGGGTTTAAGGGCTTCTTGCTTTGGAGNNTCAGTATCAATTGAACCAACCACATCTCCAATCGCCAGGGTTTCACCCTCTTTTACCGCATGCTTTACAGCGCCAGCCTGCTCTGCATTGATCTCAAACGTTGCTTTTTCACTCTCTAACTCGGCAATTACTTCATCCCGTTCTGCCCATTCCCCTTCTGCCTTCAACCATTTCACGAGGGTTACTTCATTAATACTTTCTCCAACCGGGGGTACTTTAATTTCTAAGGCCATTAAACAAAAAATTTTATCACAAATCTCGGGGAATTTCACCTAAGAGGAAATATTTATTAACTTACTGATAAAATAACCCTTTTGTGGTATCTTATTTAAATTTATTGTAACTATTTTTAGACCCTGTTTCCTTCCAACATCCTTCACCAATGTTTTAATTATCCATCTTATTGTGATGGAAGTAAAAAGATAACGTAAATACTAAAAAACTGATGATGATGGTTCCAAAAAAAATGCATGTAATCGTGGCTGCAGCTCTACTTTTTAGCTTTCAGTCCCAGGCGCAACTCACCATTCAAAGCGGTGCAACATTCTATATGCAACCCGGTTCCACGGTCACGGTGCAGGGAAATGTAGATAATGCAGGCACGCTTAACAATGATGGTTCTGTAAGAGTGCAGGGAAATTATACAAATACCGGATCCTACACTGGTACTGGGACAGCAGGCATCTTGGAAGTATATGGTTCTGGTAACTCAAACCTTGCTGCCGGATCCTCTCCGATTGCAAATTTAGTGATCAACAAAACCACGGCGTCTGATGTCGTTGCACTTACATCCAGTGCTATTGTAAACAACAGTTTTACGTTAACCAATGGGATTGTGACCACTAATCCGGCTACCACACCCACTGTTGTACTTTCTGCCCCAGCAACAGCTACATTCAGCTATGCTGCAGGAAAAGAAGTTATTGGCTCTGTAAAACGGACTGCCTGGACCGCTGGAACCGCCCGGGTATTTAATGCAACCAATATGTTGGTAACGACCAATGCGGGCACTACGCCTTCAGACTTTACAGTAACCATGATTCCCGCTGGCGATCCTTCACTTGCAGAAAGAGAGGTTAAGCGCAAATTCACTTTTGCCCAAACCGGTGGTTCAGGATTTACTGCTGATATACGCTATCCTTACGCAGCCACCGAGTTAAACACCAATACAGAAGCTAATCTCGTACCCTGGTATTTTCAGGGTGGCACAGAGTGGAACGCTAATACCCGTAAAGATGGGTGCTATGTAGGTAGCGAACACCCTGCTTTGAAGTAGCAGGATCATAAATCTTGCGCCCATGCGCTCTGTGGGTCGCAGGCGCGCCACACGTTGGAGCAG
>DGQO01000273.1:14702-15648 GCA_002400445.1 Chitinophagaceae bacterium UBA4412 | reverse complement strand
AAACGCAGTTTGGAGACGCCGCTAAAGTCGTTACTTTTGTGCGCCGAAAAAAAGGTATAAAATAAAACAGCAATATGGCCAAAGATCTCACTTCAAGGGCAGAAAACTATTCTGAGTGGTATAATGAATTAGTAGTGAAAGCTGCGCTTGCAGATCATTCTGCCGTGCGGGGATGCATGGTAATAAAACCCTATGGTTATGCTCTATGGGAAAATATGCGTGATCAGCTAGACAAGATGTTTAAAGATACCGGCCATGTAAATGCCTACTTCCCCCTCTTTGTTCCTAAAAGTTTGTTTGAAGCTGAAGAAAAAAACGCAGAAGGTTTTGCTAAAGAGTGCGCCGTAGTTACGCATTACAGGTTAAAGGCAGACCCGGAAAACCCTGGTAAGCTCATCGTAGATCCAAATGCAAAGCTGGAAGAAGAACTTGTGGTAAGGCCCACCAGCGAGGCCATCATTTGGAATACTTATAAAGGATGGATTCAATCCTACCGGGACTTACCATTGCTCATAAACCAATGGGCGAATGTGGTACGCTGGGAGATGCGCACCCGCTTGTTTTTACGCACCGCCGAATTTTTATGGCAGGAAGGCCACACTGCCCACGCTACACAGGAAGAAGCAGTAGAAGAAACAATGAAAATGCTTGATGTGTATGCAAGCTTTGTAGAAGAGTATATGGCACTGCCAGTAATCAAAGGGGTGAAAACAGCCAGCGAGCGCTTTGCAGGTGCAGTAGATACTTACTGTATTGAGGCCCTCATGCAGGATGGAAAAGCTTTGCAGGCGGGTACCTCTCATTTTCTTGGGCAAAACTTTGCCAAGGCTTTTGATGTAAAATTTTCAGACAAAAATAATAAGCTGGATTATGTGTGGGCTACAAGCTGGGGAGTGAGCACACGTCTTATCGGTGCCTTGATTATGGCACATAGTGATGATGACGG
>DGQO01000273.1:0-14538 GCA_002400445.1 Chitinophagaceae bacterium UBA4412 | reverse complement strand
CAGTATGTAGTGGAATTGCTTGAAGAAATGCAGCAGCATTTATACAATAAGGCACTGGCTTTTCGCACAGAAAGCACCCGGGAGGCAAACAGTTGGGAAGAATTTGTAAAAATTCTTGATGAAAAAGGCGGATTTGTATCTGCACATTGGGATGGCACAGAAGAAACGGAAGACAAAATTAAAGAACAAACAAAGGCTACAATTCGTTGTATCCCCATCAATAATAAACAAGAAGAGGGCAAGTGCATCCTTACCGGGGCGCCAAGTACACAGCGGGTTTTATTTGCCCGGGCTTACTAAGCACATGCTGCGGCCATTATTCTTTTGTGGCTAAATAGTTATAGTCTTCCATCAGTTTTTCTAAAAAGCTGATGGTATCCATATTGTGTTCGATATGAAGTACGCTGCGTATTTTATAATCTACCCGAATAGCGAGGTCATAATTATTTCTCTTTTTGCTTTGGGTGAGTACATTCTTTATCGTATTCAGATCATTGTCTGAAAGGCGCATCACTTGCGGAAACATTACTTCATAGTTTGGGTTGCTGATCTGCATAAACACCGTATCATCTACGCTCATTTTTGAACGGGTATCTATCAACACCGTACCCGCTGCCAGGTCGCCAAGGCGCTGGCTTTTTGGTGTTACTGTAATTGCAATGAGCACTCCAATACCTAATAAACCGGTGATGATGATGTAACCCAGGAAAAAATCATCCACGAAGTAGATATAGCCAAAAAGGAAAGGCCATTCGTAAAACTTTGTAATCCATCGCAAGATGTACTGCCCGGCTGTGGCTTCGCTTCCCGTAAGGCTGATCACCCTTATACCCATGAGCTTTTTTCCCAGGGTTTGACCATTCATGCTGATTTCCGTAACGAGAGAATACAGCAGCATGGGGATGGAAACAAGCAATATATCTACACCCATGTGATCTCTGCCAAGGCCAAGCCCACCGTAGAGCAACGACTTCATAGCATACAGGTAAATAATCAAGAGTACAAAATCAATAAAATACGCAGCGAGGCGCTTATGAATAGGCGCAATCTCAAATTCAAGATCAATATTAAAAACCGTATTGATTTGTACAGCGGGCATACTTGCAATTTACAATGGCTGGCATATTCCGGCTGCAAAACCATGATTTTTTTATTCGTAAAAAAAACAGCAACTTGTACCAGCGTACAATAGAAGTCCGTCCGTCATTTTTTTAGCAATAACAACCCAACAAGCGATCTTAGGCAACCTGGCACTATGAGAGAAGCAATGTTCATTAAGAAGAATGTAGAGAAGTGGACGGAGTACCAGCAAACCAATCCCGGCAACCCGGATGAAACGGCACAAAGGTTTATTACCCTGATTGACGATTTATCTTACGCTAAAACTTATTACCCACGCAGCAAAGTTACCCGGTGGATCAATGGCCTGGCCGCCGGTATTTACCAAAGCATCTATCGCAATAAAAAAGAACGGTACAGCCGCATCTTCCATTTTTGGAAATACGAGTTGCCGGGAGTCTTTCGCCGCCATCACCGCACTTTTTTATTTACCGCAATTGTTTTTGTGCTCTTTGTAACGGTGGGTGTAGTGGCTTCCAGAACCAATCCAGATTTCATAAGAGGCGTGCTGGGCGATGACTACGTAAATATGACAGAAGAAAATATTGCCAATGGCGATCCTTTTGGCGTGTATAAAGATGCCAACCCTTTCACCATGTTTGTGCGCATTGCTTTCAATAATATCCGGGTTGCGTTTCTTCTTTTTATCGGCGGCATTTCACTCGGTTATTTTACGCTGAGTATTTTGTGGAGCAATGGTTTGATGCTGGGCAGTTTCCAATATATGTTTTTTGCGCATGGGCTGGGTATTAAGTCTATCCTTGTGATCTGGATTCATGGTACTATTGAAATATCTGCCATCGTGATTGCAGGCACCGCCGGTTTTGTATTGGCAAAAGGTATTTTATTTCCCGGCACTTATACCCGCCTGGAATCCTTTATGCAAGGCGCTAAAGATGCCGCAAAGATTCTGATTTCTTTAGTGCCGTTTTTTATCATTGCATCTTTCCTGGAATCGTATGTCACTCATCTGATGAGCAGTACTTTCGATACTAAAGCGGAAGCAGGACTGCCCATTTGGGTAAGCATCGTAATCCTTACATCTTCTGTGTGGCTCATCGTCTGGTATTTTATCATCTGGCCTTTGCGCCTGCAAAAAAAAGGTACGTACAGCAGGGCGGATGGAATCGTAAAACGTTTTTACAGCACACATGAATAAAGTTGTATGCATAACTTTTTGCCTCCTCCTGTGCTGTAGTGCAACACGGGCACAAACCGTTGTAAGCGACTCATTGCTGGATGCTCTGGAGCAGCAAACAATTGAGCAGCATACGGTACCTGATGATACAAATGAAGAAGCAATATCCGATGAAGCTTCGTACCCGGATACATTACTGCACATTACCTCCATCAGCATTTCACCGGATACCGTGAATAACTGGAAACGTAAGCCTGAGTTTGCTTATATGAAAAATTTAGACAGCCTGCTGCGGGCATCAGAAGAAGATGTGCAGGAAGAGAAGCCTTACCAGGACAGCGAGCCTTCCTTTATCAACCAGGTTTTTAGCAATGCTGTGCTCAAGGCAATCTTATGGGTTATTGCAGCGGCATTTGTGGTGCTTATCCTGGTGCAATTGTATAACAACAAGGTTTTCTTTAAAAGCAGCAATCGCTTAGCCGCTGTGGAAGAAGATGCATTGCCTGCTGATGAAGATTTGCAAAGCGAGGGCTATGATTTGTTGCTGCAGAAAGCCATCTCTGTAAAAGATTATCGTCTCGCTGTGCGGTATTATTTTTTAAAGACATTGAAGAAACTCAATGACCAGGAATTGATTCACTTCAGCCGGGAAAAAACGAATAGTCGTTATGTGCAGGAATTGCCGGTTACCTTACGCAACCCTTTTTCCCGACTGCTCCTTAATTATGAATATGTGTGGTATGGAAAATTCCCATTGTCTGAAACCCAGTTTGATCACATCGCTCAGGAGTTTGGGCAATTTAATAAAGCAAACTAATTGCCGATAAAAAGTACCCAATATTGGATCCTTAGCGCTTTGCTTGCCTGCCTCTTTGCGGGTTGTAAAAAAGCGGAGCCTGGCATTCCGGATTTGCGGGAGCGATATACCTACAACGATACCCGCCCTTTTGGTGGGTTCACCGCTTATCATATCCTCACCAATATTTATCCCGATAAGTTTGTTAATCTTACGGATAAACCCTTTGCCAGTTTTTACAATAATACTTATTTTGATTCTGCCAGCTTTTATATAAATATCAGCAATGCTTACCTCAGTTCTGAGAGTGATGCTAAGGCCTTACTTGACTTTGTGGGCGAGGGCCATACCGCATTGATATCTGCCGCCTTTTTTGACTCCAGTTTGCTCCGGAAGCTGGGCCTGCACCAGGATTTTAATCCACTCTCGGAATTGTTTCCGGGCAAGAGGTATAAGAACACCCAAACAAGTTTAACACCCGACGAGTTTAGTGCGCAGGATACTTTCTCTTATTTTTACCGTCCATTCATTAATGCGTTTGCCGCGGTAAACCCAGACAATGTGCGCATCACCGGTTATAATGAATATGGCAAGCCAAACTTTCTTGTATGTTTTGTGGGCAGGGGAAGGTTGTACCTGCATTGTGAGCCCCGGGCATTTAGTAACTATTTTTTGCTTACGGCCAATAACCATCTTTACCTGAAACAAATCATGCAGATGATGGATGCAACACCGGGCAATGTTTTCTGGGATAATTATTACCACAACATCAACTTCCGGTCTGATGAAGAGCGCCAGGGTTTACTATCAACCGTGCAGAAATATCCAGCCCTCAGCGCTGCTTTTTGGATAATTGCTGCCAGCCTGCTTCTCTATGTACTCATGGGTGCTAAGCGAAGATTGCGCAGTATTCCTGTAATACCGCCAGTGGAGAATACCTCCATTGCATTTACCGAAGCCATTGCAGGCCTCTACCTCACAGAAAAGAATAACCGCAATATTGCGGAGAAGATGATTGGCTATTTTAATGAATTTATAAGAACACATTATTATTTAACAGCGCAGGCGGGCGATTCGGAATTTATGATGTCTCTTAGCAAGAAGAGCGGCGTAGAACTTTCTCTTGTTCGCAGTATGTATTATGCCATGCAGCAGGCCATGGATTCCAGCGAAGTAAGCGACGAAGAACTGGTAGCACTAAATGCAAAAATTCAGGAATTTTATAAAACACGAAAATAATGGAAGATCAGTTTTTTGAAGAAAGCAATGCCGTCTCTGAGCTTAATGCTAAGTTGGGCGAAATAAGGGAGGAGGTAGCCAGCGTTATCGTAGGGCAACAGCATGTGATTAACTTGTTGCTCACCGGTATCCTTTGCGATGGGCATTTGCTGCTTGAAGGTGTACCAGGCGTAGCAAAAACACTTGCGGCAAAACTCCTGGCCAGGATCATAGATGTGGATTTTAGCCGGCTCCAGTTTACACCGGATCTCATGCCAGGTGATGTGATTGGTACTTCTGTTTTTAATCCCAAAGAAGGAACCTTTGATTTTAAGGCGGGCCCCATCTTTAGCAATATTGTTTTGATTGATGAAATAAACCGGGCACCGGCAAAAACCCAGGCAGCCCTGTTTGAAGTGATGGAAGAACGGCAGGTTACTACGGATGGTCACACCCACTTCATGGGTTATCCTTTCCTCGTTTTGGCCACACAGAATCCCATAGAACAGGAA
Source organism: Chitinophagaceae bacterium UBA4412 (assembly GCA_002400445.1). Taxonomy (GTDB): domain Bacteria; phylum Bacteroidota; class Bacteroidia; order Chitinophagales; family Chitinophagaceae; genus Ferruginibacter. Next base: position 9,755 of record DGQO01000273.1, on the reverse strand, counting down.
GGTACTTATCGCTTGCCCGAAGCGCAACTCGACAGGTTTTTATTTAAAATAGAAATCAGTTATCCGGCTTTGCAGGAAGAAATCAGCATCCTTAATATGCAGCAGGGTAAAACACAGAATGAATTGCTTAAGGATGTGAAAAAACTGCTTTCGCCACAGGAACTTGCGCATTTCCGGCAAGTAGTGCAGGATATAAAAGTGGAGCATAAACTCATTGAATACATTGCCACGATCGTGCATGATACCAGAAATAATCCTGCGCTTTACCTGGGTGCAAGTACCCGTGCTTCACTGGCGTTGCTCAAAGCAGCCAAAGCCACGGCAGCCCTGCGTGGGCGCAATTTCGTAATCCCCGAAGATATTGTGGAAATGGCGCCGCATGTGCTTCGCCACCGCATTATGCTCACGCCAGAAAAGGAAATGGAAGGCCTGAGGCCGGATGATCTTATCGCAAACATTTTAAAATCTATTGAAGTACCGAGATAATGCGAGGATTTCTAAAAACATATTTCGGAGCTTTATTTTTTACACCCAGGTTTTTCCTGGGTGCAGGCATTGCTTCGGCCAGTTTTGTTGTGGCGTTTTTTGTACCACTGCTGTTGCCCATTGCTGGTTATTTATTCTTTGCTTATCTATTGTTATTACTGGCAGATTATTTTTTTCTGTTTATCATTTGCCGCCCGCCCCGTGCAAACAGGGTAGTGCCCAGCCGCTTAAGCAATGGCGATAAGAATCCGGTAGAAATCAACTTGCGTAACCTCAATAGAATTGGGCTGTTTCTTACTATTGTAGATGAATTGCCGGTGCAACTACAGGAGCGAATGTTTAACCTTCATCAATTCTTTCAAGCCGGGCAGCAGCATATCCTGCGGTACACTGTGCGGCCCACCACAAGGGGAGAATATATTTTTGGCGATATCATTGTCTTCGCCAAAACCAGGGCCGGGCTCATAGAACGGAAATTTGCGCTGGAGGCCACGCAGCAGGTTACGGTATTTCCTTCCTTTGTGCAGATGAATAATTACCAGTTAATGTCTCATGCAGGCACTACGGCAGAGACCGGTACGCAGCGCAAGCGAAAGATAGGACAGAGTATGGAGTTTGAGCAAATTAAAGATTATGCTGGCGGAGATGATATTCGCACCATTAACTGGAAAGCCACTGCTCGCCGGGGCATGCTCATGGTAAACCATTATGTAGATGAAAAATCGCAGCAGGTTTTTTGTATCATCGACAAAGGCCGTCTCATGAAAATGCCTTTCGGTGGTTTAAGTCTTTTAGATTACTCTATTAATGCTGTTTTGGCCTTAAGCAATATTTGCTTGCGCAAACAAGATAAAGTGGGCCTCATTACTTTTTCTAATAAAATGAGTACCGTGCTGGCTGCAGACAGGAAGCCCGTGCAGCGGGAGCATATTATGCAAGCGCTGTATAAAGAAAAAACGAGCTTCCAGGAAAGCGATTTTGAACTATTGTACACACAGGTTCGGCAGAAAATAAAGCAGCGTAGCCTCCTGATTTTATTTACCAATTTTGAATCGGTAAGTGGCTCTAACCGGCAAATGAATTACCTGCGTTCCATCGCCCGCCACCATTTATTGCTTGTGGTGTTTTTTCAGAATACAGAGTTAGACAAACTGAGCAGGGAAGATGCAGAAAGCCTGGAAGATGTGTACGTGAAAACGATTGCCGAAAAGTTTGTTTTTGAAAAGAAATTAGTGGTTAAAGAACTACAGAAATATGGTATCAGTTGCCTGCTCACCTCGCCGCAGCAACTTACCGTAAATAGCATTAATAAATACCTTGAGCTAAAAGCAAGGCAGGCGCTCTGATCTTGCCGGGCATGCAGATTTGGTTACTTTCGCAAAAAAAAGTTTGGGTAAAAAAGATTCCTATTTTAGACAACACCTGGAAAAAACAGGCAACCTTGCTCCTGAAAAACCGCAACGGCCGGCCTTACCGCCTGTGAGCGACGCCTGCCGGCAAAGTTTTGAAGAAGGCAAACTTCTCCTCCTTGATAAGCCAATACACTGGACTTCTTTTGATGTAGTACGCAAAGTGCGCAATGCTATTAAGATTAAAAAAGTAGGACATGCCGGCACACTTGATCCACTGGCCACCGGGCTGCTCATTGTGTGCACCGGTAAGTTTACAAAAAAGATCAACGAATTTATGAGCCAGGAAAAAGAGTACACCGGTACCATTACGCTTGGAAGCACGACCCCTACTTATGATTTAGAAAGCCTGCCGGAAAATGAGCAACCGGTAAGTGGAATTTCTGCTGCTCAAATCGAAGCCGTTCGGGAGAGTTTTGTTGGCGAACAGCAACAAATCCCACCTCTTTATTCAGCCATAAAAAAAGAAGGTGTTGCTTTATATGAACTAGCCCGACGTGGCGTAGATGTGGAACTTGAGCCGAGGCCCGTGCACATTTTTAGTTTTGAAATTTCATCGGAAGCATTCCCCATATTGCATTTTAAAGTGAGCTGTAGTAAGGGTACTTACATTCGGAGCCTTGCCCATGATTTTGGCGCCAGACTGGGGTGCGGTGCTCACCTTAGTGCACTGCGCCGAACACGCATTGGCATATTAGACGTGAAGGATGCTATTGGTGTAGAGGACTTTATGACAAGCCTGGATGCGCATAGGGTGGCTGGTACGCCACCGGCTTTATAACGGGTATCCTATGCCGATCGTGAAATTGAAATTTTCATAACGCCACTTCCTGAACTCATCGTTTTTGCCACGGGTAAAAATCTTTTTAAATACATCGTCCAAGCCAATGGGGGGAAGTTTCCAGCCATCATTACCGTAATAGCTTAGCTCTGGCCGTTTGAATCTGAAGCCAAAGTCAAATCGGAGGATTACATAATTAAAGTCAAGCCTGAAGCCAGTTCCGGCAGATAAACCAAGCTGCTGATACAATGTTTTAAATTTAAATTGTGCACTATCGATACTGCCATCTGTTTTAGTATTCTTCATGTTCCAAACATTTCCCACGTCTACAAATACCGCTCCCCGCAAGGTGAGCAGGTTCGGGATAAGCGTTGCAATGTCATACCGGTATTCTCCGTTCAGCTCAATCTGGATGTCGCCTGTACGGTCGTTAAATACATTTTGACTATACGGCGTAAGTGGCTGACCGCCGCGGCCGATACCCCGAACGGGCCAGCCCCGCATACTATAGCTACCACCGCCATAATACTGCTTAAAGAAGGGCAGTGCGTTATCTTTAAATAGGGGCATACCTACCCCGGCAAATGCACGGAACGCAAGCGCTGTCTTTTTAAAAGTTACATTGTATTTATATTCTGCATCAATTTTTAAAAAGCGCTTTTTGTCGGTTTTTGCAATGGGCAAAAGTCCCCAGGTAAGGCCACTTTCCTCACCGTTAATAATTATACTTCTTTCTTTTGAAACACTCTTGAGGTGTTTTGGATTCCTGTACACATAGGCTACACTTCCACTCATTCCCACAATAAAAGCGGTGTTGTAAGAGTATCTTAAGAACTGGTTATCTGCAAGGATATTTTTAAAACTATCTGTTTGATTCAGATAACTGTATTGAAGCGTGAGTGGTTTATAAACGTAGGTAACGGTATGGGTAGCGGTGTTTCGTTTATCCGGCCACGATTTACCCAGGCCAATATTAAAAGTTTGCAAATCAAATAAAGCAAAGCGACGATTGTAAGAGACTCCCGCAGTAACAAAGGATTCTCCCGGCCTTACCCTTGCTCGGGTACGACCCTGATCCGTCTTAAAAAAATTGGGTATGAAAGGAATGTTCCTGGGAATAGTTACCGTATTTACATAACTCAATTCTGTAGAATTAATTAAGCCGGAGTTGGCTGCCCTCGCATTGTTATTTAATTCAATACCTGCCCTGAGGTTATGAGACATCCGGATGGCTTCTTTTGCAATGTTCCTGTTCGTAAGGGAAAGATTACCGGAAAATCCGATAAGGTTTCCACCCAGGATTGCGCTCGTATTGCTGGTGGCAGAATAGCTGGCTTCAAGCGCTGCCTCAAAACCATATTTTTTAACGGGTACCATTTCGATTACGAGGTTCACTTTTGAGCTGTCTTTTACTTCGTTGATCAGGATATTGGCGGTTTGCCACACACTGGCCTTAGAAATATTATACAGCGTTTTATTATAATCTGCCTGGCTATACACTTTACCGGATCTGAATGTAATCATGCGGGCAAGAAAGCTATTTTTAAATATCGGCTTATGGTATCTTAAGATAACATTCCGGATCCGACTTTGATGAATATTTACAGTATCATCTATATTATCTCCGGGAATATAGTCCTGTAAAACATAGATCTGGTTGATAAAATATTTGTCCAGTTTTGTAGTGTCTTCAGGTTTTACCAGGGTGAGCGCCAGCTTTACGGTAGGGGAGTCTTTCCTTTTTTCAGCTTCAGCTAAAAGTTCCAATTGAGCAAAGGGATCGTCTGAAACATTGGTTAATGCTTCGATAGTAGTATCGCCCCGCATCCTGAATTCTGCAGCCGTTATTTTATAGTACCCATTATTCCGCAGCGTATCTACCTGCCGGGCAATTTCGCCCACGATGGCCGCCTTCGTTACCGGGTTGAATTTTTTAAGGATGGCATCTTCTTTAAATTTCAAAGCCAGTTGCTGCAATTCCGGCTTATTCAAGCGGTAGCTAAAAGTGTCGATAAGCAGGGGTTTGCCTACCGCCACCGTGTAATGCACAGAAACTTTTTTGCCATCCGAGCTTGTATCTGCTTTAAAATTTACTTCGGAATTATAGTATCCCAAATGCACCATGGAAGCTTTGATATTATTGGCCGAAAGATGCGAAAATGCAGTATCGTAAAAGGGTGGCTTTTTGGGCGTGGAAATAAAAAATACACTTCGGTATTCTACCTGCGAACTATCATCGAGCTGATCTGCAAAACGATCTTTTAAAGCGCTTTTTTCCAGTTTGGTAAAGGAACCACCTAAAATTTCAAAACTGTTTTTTACGAGGTAAGGTGTTTTTCTTGTAGTATTGCAGGCATATAAAAACACAACGCAAAGCAGCAGGGATCCAGGCGTTTTTATAGACAATAAAGCACGGGGGAAAGTAAGGCGCATAAAAATTCAGCTATGTTAAGCAAAGCCACGGTCAAATATATTCAAAGTTTACAGCACAAAAAATTCAGGGATATTGAAGGCTGTTTTATAGCCGAAGGCCCCAAGCTGGTTCCTGAATTATTAGCAGCCGGAGATTTTGCCTGTAAGAATATTTACGCCACTCCCGAATGGATGCTGCAGCAGGATGAGACCTTTTTACAAAACCAGGGCGAAAAGCTCATAGAAATTAAAGATTTTGAACTGGAAAAAATTTCTGGCCTTACCCATGCAAACCAGGTTTTAGCGGTCTTTGCAAAGAAAGAGGCCGGTATGTCCAGCACCCTGCACCAAAAAATTTCCCTTTTACTTGATGATATACAGGACCCGGGAAACCTTGGTACCATCATCCGCATTGCAGACTGGTTTGGTATTACAAATATTTTTTGCTCCGCACATTGTGCAGATATGTATAATCCTAAAGTGGTGCAGAGCACAATGGCCAGTCTTGGCCGCATGCATATCCATTACTGCGATGTGGATGCCTGGGCAAAAGCGCAAACCGTGCCCTTGTATGCCGCCACGCTGCATGGGGCGCCGCTGCAAGAGTTTGGGCATTTACAGGAAGGAATTATTGTCATTGGCAATGAAAGCCATGGTGTGCGGTCCTCCTTGCTCGAAGTAAGTAAAGCTCAGCTCACCATCCCACGCCAGGGCGAAGCTGAATCCCTGAATGCTGCGGTAGCCACCGGTATTATTTTGTATAGCCTAAAATTTTAGGTAAATCAACTACCTGAATTGAATAGCTTTTACCGGGTTCACTTTTTTTACCAATAATGTGGGAATGATTAAGGTGGCAAAACATACTGCCAGTGTAGCAAGATCTACCAGCAAAACCTGCAACCAATCTACGCTGGCTTCTGCCTGGCTCATGTAGTAAGCTTCTTCATCTAATTTAATAAAGCCGGTTTGATTTTGTACAAAGCAAATAGCCAGGCCAAGTAAAGTGCCGGCTACCACACCAATGATGGCAATGCGGGTGGTATGATAGAGGAATATTTTTTGAATCGTCCAGTCTGTAGCACCCAGGGCTTTGAGTACACCCGTCATCCGGGTTCTTTCCAGCACCAGGATAATGAGACAGGTTACCAGGTTCACTACGGCAATAATCATCATAATACTGAGTAAGATATTTTTCAATTGGCTCTGTAATCCAAGCCAGTCAAAAATTTCAGGATAAATCTCCCGCATACTCAGGCTATACCATCCTTGCGGCAGTTGCTTATACATGAGTTTATTGATACTGTCTGCTTTGTTATAATCTTTTAAATAAATCTCGTAGCCGCCAATCTGATCTGGTTCCCAGTTATTGATACGGCGCAGTAAATTGATATCTGTTATTGCAAAATGCTGATCAAATTTTTCAATGCCGGTATTGAATAAACCAGACACTACCATTTTCCTGGCCCGGCGGCTCCCATCGGCGCTAAAGAAAAATACAAAAAGACTATCACCTGTTTTAAGTTGCAGTTGATTAGCCGTGTAAGTACTCAGGTTTACCTGGTTGCTATAGCCGCTATCGGGGAAGCTGATCCATTTTCCGTTTACCAGGAAGCGCTCCAGCCTTTTGAAATCAAAATCTCTGTCCAGGCCTTTGAGTAAAACACTTTCAATACCGGTTTCAAATTTAAGAATGGCAGACTTGGTGGCATAGCGTTCTACCTTTTCCACTTCGGGTATGCTCTGCAGGTAGTGGGTAATGCTATCGTTTTCATAAATGGGGGTTTCCTCCGCATTATTGCCACTTTCATCAAAAGACTGTGTAACCCTGATATGCCCCCAAAAACTAAATACTTTTTTGCTGATCACTTCCTGGAAACCGTTTACAAAACTCAGTGCAACAATCATTACTGCTACACTCAGGGTAGTAGCGCCAATAGCCAGCCCAATGATGAACCGGCTAAATGTGTTTTTATTAACACCCGAAATGCGTTTTGCTATGAACAACGAAACATCCAAACATCAAATTTTTGGTATCTTTCAAAAGTAATTAAATAACAACGGAAATGACTTTTCTTCGTGCAAGCCTGCTCATCTTTTCTTTCGCTTTTGTGTTTGTGGCCAGGGCACAGGAAGCAATGATTTACAAGCCATACATCAAAACACTTCAGCTTTATCGTTACGGAAACCAGCAAGGCTTGCCCATTTACACCCTTAACAGCGATGAGCAAATCATGCTCAGCTTTGACGATTTGGAAGGCAGTGTAAAAAATTATTATTACAGTTATGTGCTTTGCGATTACGACTGGCAGCCTGTAAATGTGAGCCCGTTTGATTATATAAAAGGCTTCACACAAAATCGCATCAGTTTATATCGCCAGTCTTCTATTGCCTATACCCGCTACACCCATTACCAGGCCTTGCTTCCAGATAGAAATGCTGCAGTGCCCATTCGCTCCGGCAATTATTTATTAAAAGTTTTCCTGGACGGTGATCCTTCTAAGCTCGTATTTACAAAGCGAATGTATGTGCTCGATCAAAAGGCTACGATTAGTGCCGAAGTGAAGCAGCCCTTTACACCACAATTATACAGTACGCACCAAAAGATAAAATTCACAGCAAGCGTAAAAGACATAAACACCTTTAGTGCTGCGCAGCAAATTAAGGCCGTGATCCTGCAGAATAACCGATGGGATAATGCTTTGAAAGATATTGCACCCACTTTTGTAAGAGGGAATGTGCTGCAATATGATTCTGAAAATATTGGCATATTTCCAGGAGGTAAAGAATGGCGCTGGCTCGACCTGCGGAGCTTTCGCCTGCAGAGCGACAGGGTAGAAGATGCGAAATATTCGAATAGCTCTACTGAGATTTATTTGAAACCCGATGTGGACAGGCGAGGGCAGCGCTACCAGTATTTCCCGGATTATAACGGCATGTATAATATTGTAACTTATGAGAGCATAAATCCTTTCTGGCAGGGCGATTATGCTACGGTACATTTTTCCTTTGCACCTCCAGGCGGCGTTGCTTATCCGGAACAAGACCTTTTCCTGGAAGCTGCTTTTACAGGCTTTGCCCGCACAGAGCAGTGGGCAATGAAATACAACGCATCAACACAGATGTATGAAGGAACTGCTTTTTTAAAGCAGGGGTATTATAACTATGCTTATGTTTTGCAGGATCGGGCAAACCCCGCACAGGCCGTAGAATTAGAAGGCAATTATTGGGAAACAGAAAACAGTTATACCATCCTGTTGTATTATAAATCTTTTACAGATCGCAGCCATCAATTGATAGGTGTTGCACAACTTGATTCCCGGACAGACAAACCCGGTTTTAGTTTTTAATTTTTTCTCTCGCTTGTGCGGGCGATGAAAAAGAATCTCCTATATTTGCAGTCGGCAAGTCTTATACGACCAGCTCCTGTTGAAATCCCCCAGGACCGGAAGGTAGCAAGGGTAGATGGTTGAGCGGTGCGATGTAAGTAACTTGCCTTTTTTTCTTTCTCTTTGCTTATACATCTAAGGGCGCTGTTTCAAACTTTTTCACCGGATTGCAATAAATTTGCATCAATTTTTCACCAATGCCCTGCGGCACAAAACTCCATTATGAAATTTTTTATCGACACTGCAAATCTTGCACAAATTAAAGAGGCCAATGACCTTGGAATTCTCGACGGCGTAACCACCAATCCATCCCTGATGGCAAAAGAAGGTATTAAAGGCAAAGAAGCCGTGATGAATCACTATAAAACGATTTGTGAACTCGTAGACGGCGACATCAGTGCAGAAGTAATTTCAACAGATTTTGATGGCATCATTGCAGAAGGGAAAGTGCTGGCTGCTTTGCATAAAAATATTGTGGTAAAGGTGCCCATGATTAAAGAAGGTATCAAAGCCATTAAATGGTTTTCTGATAATGGTATTCGTACCAATTGCACATTGATCTTTTCTGCCGGTCAGGCTATCCTGGCTGCAAAAGCAGGCGCTACATATGTTTCTCCCTTCCTTGGCCGCATTGATGATAGCGGGTGGGATGGTATGGAACTGATCCATCAGATGAGGCAGATATTTTCTGTACAAGGATATGATACGGAGATTTTGGCAGCTTCTATTCGCAATCCAAATCATATTATTAAATGTGCTGAAGCAGGTGCTGATGTGTGCACTTGCCCACTGTCTTCTATCCTCGGTTTGCTTAAGCACCCGCTCACAGACATTGGCCTGGCGCAGTTTTTAGAAGACGCCAAAAAATTCGCCTGACGTATAAATGAAAATCCCCGCTGCTGCGGGGATTTTTATATTAAGATCTTTTTTGTTTCTTCTTTCCTTGCATTTCATTCAGCAATTCATCTGCTGTCTTAAGCATACCATCTTCCTGGCGTTTTACATACAGGGTTACTTGTTTTGTAACTGCAGGATTTTTCCTTAAGGTGATTGTAATAAAAATGGGCTGTGCATAATCTTTATTCTCAATCCATAAATTATTACCATAAAATTTTCCATAGCTGCTGGAAAAACGCAGTTGAGTAGTATCAAGAGGCAGGTATTTTCCATTGTGCAGCATACCATCCACATTGATATAATTGTAGGTATTTTTCTTCAGACTATCTGTATACAGGTTTACAAAAATGCTGTCAATTTGCTGCGCCTTTACAGGAACGGCCG
>DGQO01000008.1 GCA_002400445.1 Chitinophagaceae bacterium UBA4412 | reverse complement strand
AGCGCTGTGTAAATTTTACGTCGCAACACCCTATCACCAATGGCAATAAAATAACCGTGTTGCTCCATTTGCCGCAGGGCAGCTTCTGCCGTTTCTTTACCAAGGAAGGGGAGACTAAAAGGATTGATGGATTTCTCTTCAAGATCGCAATACCCGGTAAGTTTTATCCCGCAGGCTTGAAGGATAGCGGCAGCTACATAACCATGACCAGAGTATCCGATAAGCACCATACTTGAAAAATTGAACTTGAAAAACTGTTGAAGTAAAGCTATGCAATTTCCAGAATGGCAGCATACTCCTTGTACATCGTGGCCCAAAACTGTTCTCTTGCATATTCCTGGATAAGGCCATCGTGCAGCAGTTTTGCCATATGGCGTGCTTCCTGCCGGTGGGCAAGCGCCCAGGAAAGTTGCTCCTGGAGTTCGATTTCATTCTGTGCTTTAAATAACAATCCTGTGTGGCGATGTGTTATAATATCTACGTTTCCGGCGATGGCACTGCACACTACCGGAAGTTGCATGGCACCCGCTTCCAATAATACATTCGGGAATCCCTCCCTGTAAGAAGGGAATACAAAAAAATCAGACAGTGCCATCAGGTGTTCTACCTTGCTCGTCCAGGGAATATGCACAATGGCTTCATGGCTTTGTATGGCCGTTTCAATATCAGCAGGCAGCGGATCTAAGGAGCGCTCGTATTGGCCGGCAAGGATGAGCCGAAGGAATGGATTGTCTTTATACAGCCTCAGAAAAACGTGTACAAGTTCTACGATGCCTTTATCATACACCATTCTTCCCACAAATAATAAATAGGTATTGGCCGCATCGTAATGGATACGCTTCGCTACTTCAGCTTTCTCTGCGGCGCTCACTGCATCTATATTAAAGCGATGAAGGTTGATGCCGTTTGAAGAACCTTTACCCACTACTTTTAGCTTTCGGCTGGCACACAAATGATGCTCTTCAATATAATTTTTTAGCGACTCGCTATTGGGCCATACATGCGTAGCCGCAGCATAAGTAATTTTTTCGATGAGGCTAAGTAGCCAGAGTTTTAAACCCGTTTGCACCATTAATGGTAAGCCGGCTACTGTATGAATCCGATGTGTTACCCCAGCCAGCCAGGCCGCCAGCATTCCTAAAAAGCCCGCTTTGGGAGTTTCCGTGTGAACGATATCTGGCTTGTATTTTCTGAAAATGCGCCATAACATCCACAACGCTTCCAGGTCTTTAAATGGCGTAATCTTCCGGGTCATCGGAACAATCAGATGCGAACATTTCTCTCTTGCCACTACCAGCGGTAGCTCTTTTCCATCGGAACTGATGAGCACTACATTCATACCCCGGCTTTTCATATAAGCCGGCTGGCCCCGCAGCGGATATGCAAGAGCAATAGGAACGGTAGTAATGCGAATAAGGGTTTTATCAGTTAGCAGGGTGCTGGGCTTCATGGCAGGCAAAGCTATAACCATAATGGAACACGGGCAAATCATTGCCTTCATTCTTTTTTACAAATAAAAATAGCTGGGGCTGGCTATGCTTTAAGCCGGGTGAGAATAGAATGTGGTGTAGCCTGAAAATTACCCAGTAATGCATCAGAAAATGAGCCGAGCATCAGTTTGATTTTTCTAAACTTATTTGTTTTTTGAAAAACAAGAATGATTCCCGTAAATCCAACAAGAAAGCAAACATAAGCTGCAAAACCCACCAGGCGGCTATCAAATTTTGATTGCAGCACCGGGAAGCGATTGCGCACATAATAGTACATTTTCCAGCCAGAAAAATGATCCCAGTCTCTCTTCATGGTGAAACCGGTGGCGGGGTGATAATGCACACTATTAGCCACGGTGCATGCAGGTATTTTATGTACACTAATGATACGATACAAGTATTCGGTTTCGTCTCCCCACAGGAAATACTTAGAACGGGGCAGACCTACCCGCTCTACAATTTTCCGATGAAGCAAGGTGCCATTAAATGGATGTGCTACTCCGGGAATAATATTTTGATCAGCGTCTTCAATCGTTGCAAAACTGCCGGTCTTCCACACAAAAGTTTTTTTATCCTGCGCATCAAGCACGGCGCAATTCATTAGCGTGAGGTCATTTTGTTCTGCAGCAAGTAAATTTTCAAGTGCGGTTGCAGCAGGATATCCATCATCATCCATACACCACATCCAGGTAAAACCCTGTTTAAAACCATAGTTGATGCCAGCATTGAATCCACCAGCGGAGCCAGAATTGTTTTGAGAAATTAAAACCAGATCTTGCTGCGTACGTACCCATTGTTCTGTATCATCTGTGCTTCCATTGTTTATCACAAGGATGCAATCGGGCACTACAGTTTGTGTGCGCAGGGCAGTGATGCATTGCTCCAGTAAGGTTCTTCGGTTGTATGTAACAACGATGGCAATCGTTTTTTCCATGATTTTGCGTTAGGGATATTACAAAGATCTTTTTTCAAGTTGTTCCATGGGGAGCGGCGCCTGCCACATATCCCATTGTGGTGTAAGTATATGGGCTACAAGCTGCCATGCCTTCCTTACCTGCAGGGTAATTGAATAAACAGGTTGTGGTTGTGCAGACAAGAAAACATATTGATCATGAATATTTTTCCAGATAAAGCTGCGCTGAAATTCGGCATTCACTTTTTGGCGAAGTTGTGCAGCCATTTCCATCATTGTACCACGCTCTTGCAAGGAGCGTAACATCAAATCCTGCATTTGCTTTTCATTTGCCACATCAAATACAAAACCTGTTTCATTGTTTTTTACAATGTCTTTATTACCTACAATGTTAGAACAAATGATGGGCAATTTCATTGCACCCGCTTGTAACAGTACGTTAGGAAATCCTTCCCGGTGGGATGGAAATACAAAGCTGTGCGCCAGTTGCATATAGTATTCAACTTCATTCGTCCACTTTACATGGAGGATTGCAGGGTTATTTTTTATACTGATTTTAGTATGCCGCGGCAAAGGGTCAAGGCCATCTTCAAAATCGCCTACTAGTATTAATCTTGAATTATTTTGGTTGAGCGAAAGGGCAGTAAAGGCATTGATTAATTCTACGATGCCTTTATCTTTTACCAATCTGCCCATACAAAGAAAGTAACTGAGTTCGGGTTGGTAATTGATGCTTTCTTTAACCTGCTGCATGATGTGGGGCTGCATTTTTGCAGGATCAAAACGCTCTGTATTTATTCCATTAGTGGAACCGCTGCCAATCAATTTTAATTTAGAAGGTCGGGTAAGTTGCTCCTTCATGATGTACTGATAAAGCGAAGGGCTATTGGGCCACACCTGGGTGGCAGCACTGTATGTAAGTTTTTCGATGGCTTTGAGCAAGCGATGCTTAAACCCGGTTTCTACCATGAGCGGCAGACCGGCCACAGTGTGAATACGAGTGGGCGTACGGGCAATGAAAGCAGCCAGCATGCCTAGCAAACCCGCCTTGGGCGTGTGAGAGTGTACGATATCCGGCTTTTCTTTTCTGAAAATTTTTACGAGCTGCCACAAGCATTTTAAATCTTGCAGGGGCGTAATTTTCCGGGTCATAGGTACTACAATATGGCGGCATTTTTCTTCGGCAAGTACTTCAGGAAGTTCTTTACCGTCTGCACTGATCATTAGAACATCATAGCCTTGTTGTTGCATGAAATCCATCTGACCCGGTAGCAGGTAGCGTAGTGCCATCGGAACCGTAGTAATCCTTACAAGTTTTTGGGGAGTGCTGGGAGTGCGCATGTTCAGGATTTTGGAAAATCTTTTTCCAAAAACTGCGAACAGTATTACACCAATAGAATATTATAAAATATCGAAAGGTTTTTCGTTCGTTATCGCAGTTACATGGAAATCAGATCTTTCCTATAACGCCCCTTTTCAGTAAATTATTGCATATTGACCCTGCAACAGGGTTTAATACTGCCTATTCCACGTTAGGAAAAACAGGTAATCTGCGTGCTGCAGCCCGCTCTGCGCAGAAAGTGCTGGCAAACTGCAATGCCTCTCCTATTACATGATGCATGTCCATATAGCGGTAGGTAGCCAGCCTCCCCAGGAAAGAAACACCACTGAGCACAGCGGCATCCTGCCGGTACTTAAGCAGGAGTTCTTTGTCTGCCTGCAACCTTTTAGGATAATAAGGCAAATCATCTTCCTCCGTTTCTTTACTGAATTCTTTGAAGGCAATACTCTCTTCATGCTGCTCCCAATAAGTAAAATGCTTGTGCTCGGCAATACGGGTATAGGGCACATCTGCGTCGCAATAATTCATTTGTGTGAGGCCCTGTATATCTCCCTTACCGTAGATGGTTTCAAAAGTAACGGTGCGATATCCCAGGCGACCATACTTAAATTCAAACCAGGCGTCAATGGGCCCTGTATAAAAAACATGATCATAGGCAGAAAGATCCATACCAGGGTTAAACTTTTTATTGAGCGTGACTTTGATATTCTTGTGTTCTATAAATTTTTCAATCAATGCGGTATAGCCATCTACAGGTATACCGGTGTAATAATTATTATGGTAATTATCATCGTAATTAAACCTTACCGGTATTCTTTTTAAAATAGAAGCTGGCAGGGCAGAGGGCTCACAGCCCCATTGCTTTTTTGTGTACCCGTAGAAAAAAGCCTCGTACAATTCCTTACCAATAAATTTAAGTGCCTGTTCTTCAAAATTTGCCGGCTCCGAAATCGATTCATCTGCAAGGCTGGCTAAAAAAGTTTTTGCGGCTGCCGGCGTAAATGACTTTTGAAAAAACTGATTTATCGTTTGCAGGTTAACGGGCAGGGGATAAACTTTGCCGTTGCTCATGGCTTTAACCCGGTGTACATAGGGCTTAAATTCCATGAAGCTGTTTACAAAATCCCAGATTTCTTTTTTATCTGTATTAAAAATATGGGGGCCATACTGGTGTACCATAATACCAGTTTTTTCGTCTCTTGCCGTATGGCAGTTGCCGCCAATATGATCCCGCTCGTCCCAGATTTCGATCTTACAATCTTCTTGCTGCACCAACCGGTTTGCCAGCACTGTGCCGGATAAGCCGGCGCCGATAATTAAATACTGATTTGCCAAAATGTATGGAGTTTGGTTGTAAAATAAAGGCTTATTATGAAATGATAAATGTATTTTTATTTTT
>DGQO01000250.1 GCA_002400445.1 Chitinophagaceae bacterium UBA4412 | reverse complement strand
GGAAATGGGTCCTTCTGCATCTGAAGAGCTGCTGCCATTCAACTGTACCGAATTAAGCGGAAGCTGTATAGTTTGATCTGCACCAGCATTTGCCTGCGGCGCCGTATTCAGATCAGGCAACACTGTTACCTGCATAGTATCCCTGCCAATAGCGCCAAGATTATCGGTTACCCTCAGTTCGAACCGATATAAACCTGCGGCAGAAAACTGGACAGATGCGATCGCATTATTTTGGTTTTGAAGTGTAACAGCAGAACCGGCAATTTTACTCCACAGGTATTGTGCAATCGTACCGTCCGAATCAAACGAGGCAGTGCCATTCAGGCTGAAACTATTTACCGGAAGTACAATGCTACCATCTGGCCCGGCGTTGGCTACTGGTTTTTTATTGGGATCTGGCATTACTATTATCTGTATGGTATCTCTAGCCATAGCACCAGCATTATCTGTAACTACAAGCTCCAGTTTTTGCAATCCCTCTGCGGTAAACGTTACATTGGTCGCAGCACTGGCACTATCAGCAAACGTAAACGCACCCGGGCCTGAAAGTTTGCGCCAGCGATAAGAAACAATGGCCCCATCAGGATCGTATGATGCTGCGGCAGAAAGAGAGAGTGTTGCAGCAGGAAGGTTAATCTGTGCATCCACTCCCGCATTTGCTATTGGAATTGCATTCACCATAACCTGTATGGTATCTTTATTTATTGCTGATGAATCATCCTTCACGGTGAGCGAAAACGCATAAGCACCTGGAGAGAGATTCACGCTGGCGATGCTGGCATTTGCATTTGAAATAACGGCGAGCGGACCACTGATTTGTTGCCAATCGTAGCGCACAATCACTCCGTCCACATCAAAAGATGTTGACCCATCCAGTGCAAAATCCTGGTTTGGATATTTGAGTAATGTATCTCTTCCTGCCCTGGCCTGTGGGGCCTTATTAGGAAGAAAGACTTTTACAACAACGCTATCCCTGGCCTGTGCTTGCATNNTCATAAGAATTTTCACCGTGCAACATAATAGAAACTGAGGTGCCCGACACAATGGTATCATTGCCGGCAATGGCCACTGGCATCATGTTTTTGCGCAGGCAAATGGAATCCCATATTTTTTCTGCAACCATCCGGGTAAAAATGATATGGTGTCCCAGGTTGTTCAGGTGCACATTGTCTCCCGCACCATAAGTTGGATTGATTGTTCCATCTGCAATGGCAAGGTCTGTCCAGCAGTCTACGGCCTTATTCCCATAGGTAGCATTTATCCAATCCCTTAGTTGCATTTGATACCCATTTTCTGTAGGGCTAAGGCCATTTCTTGGCTGGGTTGTGGCTACCCACACTGGCACGTTTTGGGCTGCTGCCAGGGAAACAATACGTTGGAAATTTTCCTTAATCTGTGCCACGGGCACATCAAAGCCCACATCATTAGAAGGTAAGCTGAGTACAATGGCATCTGGAGAGAGCGAGAGCGCTTTCGTTATATTTCTCGCCGTGTCTACATAAAAAGGATCGGGCACACTAAACCCGGTAGGTGATAAATGCCAGGAGGTGAGCCCGGGCGTGGCAAGGTTGATGATGGAAGCCTGTGCATTCTGCGTAACGAGGTAAGTTTTTAGTTTCCTCGCCCAGGAGCTGTCGATAGGAGAGGCTCCTGTGCCATATGCTGTAGAAGATCCTATAATAACGAGCTTGTATGGTCTCATACATATCGGGGTCACCTGCGGGGGCCACGGCGTTGTAGCAGGTGCATTCACATTGAGTAGCAAACTATCTTTGGCTGCAAATCCGCCTGTATCCGTTACGGTGAGTTCTATAGTATAAGTACCCGCCTGCAGGCCTGTAACTTTTGTAGCACACAGCGTGTCATTGCTGATGAGAAAACCAGCAGGTCCTGAAACTTTTCGCCATTTATACTTAAGTACTGCGTTTTCGGGATCAGAAGACAAGCACCCCCTAAGGATAGCAGAATCAGCTGGTAACTGAATGCTGGTATCGGCGCCAGCCTTTGCAACCGGCGGTTCATTTACTATCACCGCCGGGCCAGTACTATCCCGTATATAACTAATATCTACCACGTTAATACAGGAAAAATCACTTCCGGCTTTTGTTCTGATGTCAAATTCCATAAAGGTCTGGCCCGTAAAATTAAACACGGCGGCATTGGTATAACTCTTATTACCGGTGGCTGAATAACTCTGCCATACATTGGTGGTGCTCATTTTTATTTCGGCATTTCTTGCAGCAGTAGTATTAGTGCGGCTGCCCCAAAATTTTACGGTGTACACCTTGCCGGTATCCAAGCCGGTTATTTTCCATTTGCCATTCGTTGCATCTTTATAAATAAGTGCATGATCGNNTGCATTACTAATGCGCACCCCAGGCCTGCCATCTGTCATGTTGTTCCATACATTTCCATTGATAGAAGGAGAAGTTGTTTCCGTACCGCCGTAACTGTTAGAAGAGCCCACATCAATCAATACACGGTAAGGTGTTCCTGGTGGTATTGCAGGATATACGGTTACATTCACCTGGTCTGTGCCCACGCCTCCCTGGTTATCCGTTACCGCCAGTTCAAATACATAATTTCCTGCCGCCAGGTTGCTCACACTGGTAACCATTGCATTCGCATCAGAAAACTGGTAGCTGGCAGGTCCACTCACTTTTCTCCAGGCATAACTCACTACCAATCCGTCAGGATCGTTGCTGCCACTGCCATTGAGTGTTACTGCTGCAGGTATCACTACGGCCTGGTCTTCGCCTGCATTGGCGGCCGGCATAGCGTTTATAGTAAGTATGCGTTTTTTATACTGTAGTAGCCATTCGTAAATGTTTATACCCTCGGGTTTATAACTGGGGAGGGTGGCCAGGCTCCAGCTTTCATGGGCAATAACAGCATCGCTACTTCTGGTAGCAAATTCGGTAAGCCTGGCTGCAGGACTCGGCTTGGGGCTGTACGCATTCATATAAGAAACCCAATTACGGGAATAGGCCACTGGTACGGTACCATCATTGGTATTGTGAAACGCCCAAACGGGTAAGTTTGCCGCAGCTATTTTATTAGCAAGTGCTGACGTAGGTGCCGTGGTGCCACAGAAGGGAATTACCGCAGCCACGGTATTGCTGTTTGCTGTGCTGGCACTGCAATAGTTCCATACACCGCCACCGCCTGCACTGATTCCCATCAGGTAAATACGATCTGGATCTACCCTGTAATTTGTTTTGGCATAATTAATCATTGCCGCAACATTGTCAGCAGAAGGCCATCCATTAAACTGTGGGGAGATTACGATGAAAGAAAAACTTTCATTATTCACGGTGAAAGAAGAAGGAAAGTTTCCTTCATTAATTACTTTGGGTGTGCCCCATTCTAAAATCTTCACAAGATCGGTAGGCGTTCCCTGCCCAATCTGGCCGGCACCATGTAACCACAGAATGAGCGGATAGTTTTTTGTACTGCTGCTATAATCTGCAGGCAAATACCTGTAGAATCCTTTGCAGTTGGAGTTGGGTATGGCAGTACCGAGAGATATGGGTACATGCGTTTGACTAAATACAGAACTGGCGCTGCATAGCATTGCTATGAAGACTTTGATCCATGCTTTCATTCTTTTGGACTTGCGAGTGATAAAAGGTTGGTGTCAGAACTAGGAATACAGTTTTTGCAGGGATAAGATAAGAAACGAAATATCGATTCATGGATAAGAATCAAAAATACTCTTAATGGACCATGTTTGAACGAGTTATTCACCCTATTTTGGTTGGGAACCCTTTTTTGTTCATTCTGATCCGGACGCAGGAAGAGAACCGGGAATATAGCTTTCAAAAAATTACATTTGTAAGATGGAGAAAAAACTGTTTTTGCTGGATGCTTACGCCCTTGTTTTCCGGGCCTATTATGCACTAATCCGCAGCCCGCGGGTTACTACTAAAGGAAAAAATACCAATGCCCAGTTTGGTTTTACCAACACGCTTGTAGACCTACTGAACAACCAAAAGCCCACACATATAGCGGTATGTTTTGATACCAGCGCCCTCACTGAACGGCATACCGATTTTGCAGATTACAAAGCCAACCGGCAGGAAACACCGGAAGATATTATGCAGGCGGTGCCCGATATTAAAAAGATAATCAGGGGTTTTAATATTCCGGTGATTGAATTGGATGGTTACGAAGCAGATGATATTATTGGTGCGCTTGCCAAGCAGGCAGAAAAAAAAGGTTACGATGTATACATGGTAACGCCCGACAAGGATTATGGACAACTGGTTTCAGAAAAAATAAAAATATACAAACCGCCATACCAGGGTGGCACGCTGGAAATCCTGGGACCGGAAGAAGTATGCAAAAAGTGGGGCATAGAAAATGTGAGCCAGGTTATTGATGTGCTTGGTCTTATGGGAGATGCCGTAGACAATATCCCCGGCATACCGGGTGTGGGGGAAAAAACAGCCGCAAAGCTGCTGAAAGAATATGGTACGCTGGAAAACATATTGGCAAATGCAGACAACATCAAAGGTGCTCTAGGTGAGAAAATCCGGAATGGAAAAGACCTGGCTATCATGAGTAAAAAACTGGCCACCATTATACTGGATGTACCGGTAGAATTTCATGAGGATGATTTTTGTCTTCAGCCCTGGAACAATGACGCCCTAAAAGAGATCTTCACCGCACTGGAATTTAAAACGGTGGCAAAAAGATTACTGGGCGAAGACCTACAGGGCATTCCGGATACCAGGATGCCAGACAACAGCAACGGACAGCTAGACCTGTTTGGAAATGCTTCTGCCACCGCAGAACCGACTCCGCTGCAAGTTTCAGCAGCTTCGGTTTTCATTGCAGATAAGCATATCAACAACACTCAACACCAATACAAACTGGTAGAAGGAGCCGATGCCATTGCCAGCTTACTGGAAATGTTGTACACTCATGAAGAAATCTGCTTTGATACAGAAACGACGAGCATTGATGCGAACATGGCTGAACTGGTGGGACTAAGTTTTTCTGTAACAGCAGCAGAGGGTTATTATATTCCCTGCCCGCACGACCGTGCAGAGACCAATGCCATCATTGAGCAACTCATGCCGCTCTTTAACCGGGAAGACAAAACATGGATTGGTCATAACCTTAAGTATGATTTGCTGGTAATGAAATGGTATGGCGTGGAGTTTAAAGGCCGCTTATTTGACACCATGCTGGCGCATTATGTGATAGAGCCGGATGGCAAGAGAAATATGAATATCCTGAGTGAAAAATACCTAGGCTATGAGCCAATTCACATTGAAGAACTCATTGGCAAAAAAGGAAAAGCACAGGGCACCATGCGAGACGTAGAAATAGAAAGAGCAAAGGAGTATGCAGTTGAAGATGCAGATATTACCCTGCAACTCAAAAACAAACTCCTGCCACAGCTCTCTGAAAAAGACGTAGAGAAAGTCTTTTACGAAGTAGAAAATCCCCTGGTAAAAGTGCTTGCAGCGATGGAGTTTGAGGGCATAAAGGTAGACGTAGCCTTTTTGCAGTCCTATTCCAAAGAGTTGGAAGTGGAAGCGGCTGCAGCAGAAGAAAAAGTGTATGCACAAGCCGGCGTTCGTTTTAACCTGGCCAGCCCTAAACAACTGGGTGAAGTGCTGTTTGATAAATTACAATTAGATCCTAAAGCCCGGAAAACCAAAACAGGTCAGTATGCCACCGGCGAAGATGTACTCACTAAACTTGCTGTACAACACAGCATTTGCGATGATATTCTCACTTTTAGAGAACTCACTAAATTAAAATCAACTTATGTAGATGCACTACCGCAATTGATCAATCCCAAAACCGGCAGGGTGCACACCAGTTATGCGCAGGCGGTGGCAGTAACCGGCAGGCTGAGCAGTAATAATCCTAACCTTCAAAATATTCCAATCCGCACAGAAAAAGGAAGGGAGATACGCAAAGCCTTTATCCCCGGGGGAAATGATCATGTGCTCGTATCTGCAGATTATTCGCAAATAGAATTGCGCATCGTAGCAGCCATCAGCGGCGATGAGAATATGTGCGCCGCTTTTAAAACAGGTAAAGACATCCATACAGCAACGGCCGCTAAAATCTTTAATATAGAAGAGAAAGAAGTAACCAAAGAGATGCGGTATAAAGCCAAGAGTGTAAACTTTGGTATCATCTACGGACAAGGGGCTTTTGGCCTGGCAGAAAACCTGGGCATCAGCCGGGCAGAAGCAAAAGAAATTATTGATAACTATAAAAAGGAGTTTCCAAAAATTCAGCAATACATGGATGACACTATAAACTTTGCCAGGGAAAACGGTTATGTGCAAACGCTGATGGGAAGAAAACGCTGGCTCCCGGATATAACGAGTGCAAATTATACCGTGCGGGGTTTTGCAGAGCGAAATGCTATCAATTCACCCATACAGGGAACGGCGGCAGATATGATTAAACTGGCCATGATAAAAATTGATGAGGCACTGCGTACAAAAGAATTCAAGAGCAAAATGTTGCTGCAGGTACATGATGAATTGATTTTTGAAGTGCCGGTAAACGAACTGCAGGAGATCACTCCTCTGATACTAAACAATATGCAATCTGCCCTGGAACTTCCCAATGGTATTCCTGCAAATGCGGAACTAGGTTATGGTGCAAATTGGCTGGAAGCGCATTAAAAACATCGCCGAACGCATCACCTCATTCCATTAAATAATTTGTATGAAAAAAATATATTGCTCCGTCTTTGTANNTGAAGAAGTGCCGCACGCAGGTTATACAGATTCTGCTACAATAATGAAAAACTGGATAGCGTATATGACACCCGGGCCGGAGCATAAAATGCTGAAAAGCTGGGATGGAAAGTGGGTTGCAGAGATAAAGCTATGGCAAAAGCCTGGCGACAAACCCGAGTTAAGCAAAGGAAGCGTAACCTATAGAATGGTGCTTGGTGATCGATATCAGCAGGCCACCTATACCAGTGTAATGATGGGCAACCCGGTGGAAGGCATGGGTACCCTGGCTTTTGATAACCTTAAAAAAGTGTTCATCAGTACCTATATAGATAATGTGGGCACGGGGCTTATGAAAATGGAGGGCACCTGGGACGAAGTCGCAAAATCAATAACACTGAAAGGGAACTGTGTGGACCCTGCTAGTGGTTTAGCAAAAGAAACAGAAATAACCAAGGTGTTCAAAGTAATTGACAAAAACACGCACTTTGTAGAAATGTTTGGCCCGGATGCCGATGGTAAACCTTTTAAAATGATGGAAATTAATTATCGGCGCAAATAATTAAAGGCACTCAATCATGAATTTGTAAACATGGAGAAACTGAACCTCATTTATTGTTACGACGCTTATTGCGG
>DGQO01000283.1:5944-12114 GCA_002400445.1 Chitinophagaceae bacterium UBA4412 | reverse complement strand
CGACTTGTAGGCCGGCTTCCAATATTGGTTTGGCTATAGAACCGTAGTGGGCTCACATTAGCCAGGTAATCTACGAAATAGGGATGGTTTTTTAACCCGAGATAAGACGTAAAACTGTCCTCTGAAAGCTGGCGTAGCAATGATTCTTCACTTTTAGAAAGTGTAATCTCTTTCTTTTCAAATAGCTCATTGCTGATACCCGCATTTACCAATTGCTCTATGTTGAACTGTGCAGCTTCAATCGTTCCAAAATTGCTGCTCACGGTTTGTCCTTGTATCGTGAGTTGAATTTCCTTGTCGGAAATATTCTTACCCATAGAAGCATAGAACTGATGTGTTTTTCCACCGCCTCTTGCCGGCGGGCCGCCGCGGCCGTCAAAAAAGACTACACCAATACCATAGGTTTTTGAAATAGAAGTCAGCTCTTCTTTAGCCAGGTAAATGCTCCAGTTTGCCATGAGGTAACCCCCATCTTTTGTACCATCACTAAAACCAAGCATGATGGTTTGGTTATCTCCCCTAAGTTGGAGGTGTTTTCTATAAGCCTCATTTTCATAAAGCGCCCGCATGATACCGGCAGCACGGCGCAGATCATCCACCGTTTCAAACAGCGGAACTATATCAATGTGCATGACATCCCTTTGCCAACCACTGAGTACAAATAAGCCATACACTTCCAGCATATTAAGTACGCTATGGCATTGGCTGATGATGTAGCGGTTACAACCTTGCTCGCCATTTTGATCTTGAATTGTTTTGATCGCAATAATGCTTTCGATGGTCTCTGTGGCCATTGGCACATCAAAACTAAACCCAGAAAGTGCCTTCGTGTTACCGGCTAAGAAACTGCATTTTTCGTCCTCCGACCAGGAATTGTATTGTGCAGGTATTGCAGGATCCTTTCCAGCAAGACCTTCAAGCACGGCACTATGAATAGAACTCTCCTGCCGCACATCGAGCAGTGCAAAGTGCAATCCGAAAATNNTCCAC
Source organism: Chitinophagaceae bacterium UBA4412 (assembly GCA_002400445.1). GTDB lineage: Bacteria > Bacteroidota > Bacteroidia > Chitinophagales > Chitinophagaceae > Ferruginibacter. Next base: position 11,124 of record DGQO01000283.1, on the reverse strand, counting down.
AAGATGGACAAACAAACCACTATGCTGTTGTAAAAGTATATCCCTGATTTCTGTCAGGTGATTTAAAATTTCCTCCGTGCTCAGCGCAGTTCTTTTACCAGGAATAAAAATATTATTATACAATTTTACTTCAAGGGCAGTGAGGAGGGGCTCAATACCTTTAAAAGTAAGGCGCCGCTTCAGTTTCCGCACATCCATATAATAACATTTGATGATGCTTCCCCGTAATGCATCAGCAACTTTTAAAGTTGTTTCTGCTGTTACAAACGGATTCCCATCTCTATCTCCCCCAGGCCAAAAGCCCATATTCACAATGCTATTATTTTTATCTACCGCCTGCGGATATTGGCTTTTGAGAAAAGAAACGATATTGCCTGCTGCAGTATAAAATACATTCTCCAGGTACCAGATAAGACTCACTGCTTCGTCATACGGTGTAGGTTTCTTCTGCTTAAAGAAAGGCGTTTTCCCAAGTTGTTTCAGGTAAAGATTAACCAGGTTAGTGTCGTTCGCCTTCAGCGCTTTGGCCAGGTCGTGAATGATACCCAGCACCTGCCCGGGGTAAAATTGTGTGGGATGCGCCGTGAGCACAAGGCGTACAGAAAATTCATATAGTTTCTCCGCCAGTTCATTTTCCTTCTCCTCGTCCCGCACTTTGGCCACGAGATGTTTCATAGAACCAGGGCCTGTTATATCATGCACATCATTGTAAGCAGCATCTTCAAGCGCATCAAACAAAACAACCTGGCGCTCTATAAACTGTATGAGCCTGAATAAAAAATTAAGTTGTTCCTGGGGCTGTTTAAGACTCGTGTGCTTATTAAAAAATTGCTCGATAATGTCGTAAGGACTGAGGCCATGGTTAAATCCTTCTTCGCAGTTATCCAGCAACAAAGAAAGCAGGATACTGGTTTTCTCTATCCGATGAAAGGGGAGGCCGAGGAACAGACTATTATAAAGTTGAAATTTTAAACCGACTTCATTCTTAAACTGCCTTAACCCATTAACGGTGTAGTCACCCATTTTGATGTTTTTTTTATTTGAAAAGGATTGGCAGCAACAGGCTTTAAAAATAGTGAAAATTTTATCGTACCCTGCGATTTCTCACCATGAATATTGCTGGCACTGGCCGCTCACCCTCCTTATCACTTGTTTTAATGGTTTCTCTGCCATTCACCAGCATACATGAACTGCCTCCACCATCCAGGTTGATGGCTTCAACGCAACCGAGTGCCTGCATTAGTGCTGCACATTGCGTTAATGTAGCTCCTTCGGCAACACCTTTGTTCCGGCCTTCAATCGCCATAAAAATCACGGCGCCATCCGGGCGATAACCCACCAATGTACGAGGGTGCTTATCCTGCATTGCTTTTCCTGAAAACTTCATTTCTGCAGCACTGCTGATGCGCACTATTCCATCTTGAAGCAAGACTGGCCCACCACCAACAGCATTTTTCATCTTCCATTTTTTAAACCGAAGATTTTGCCTGCCTGCTATTTTATTAGCCGCTGCTAAGCTAAAATCATTGCTGGAATCTGTAAGAGGCTCTACAACCTTTTGTACCGCATAAGCATGACGAAGATTGGAATCTGTAAAAGTCCATGCGATATCTGGCTTTCCTTTTTTGCTAATACCGAAACTGCTGGCAAAAACATGGGTATAGGTTAAAGTATCTTTTCCCTTCCGTGGAATCACATCCTGGTTAAAGGCTTTTAGACGACCATTCCTAATAACAAGATTCAAACTACGATTGGTGGCAAAAGAAAAAAAAGTACTGTTGATTACAAGTAAAGGATGCTGGTTACGCTCATAAAATTGCAATGGGGTAAGCCTGCGATCAAGGCTGGTATCTGTTTCAAAACGTAAGGATTTATTCCTGGCAGAAGCAATAAAATAGTATGCTTTAAATGGCTGGCCATCCAGGGAATCCGTAGTCATATACACATGCGCATTTTGATCATCCAGGCCAAAATTGCTATCAACATTTGCCCATTGTACTTGCCCAAAACCCTTGGTGGCCGGGATAACAGCTATTAAAACCCAAAGAATGATAAAGCATTTTTTCATGTGCATTGTATTAAAAAAATAAAGCCCTTACACTATTGTAAAGGCTTATCGTTTATTGCTGAGCAACAGTTTCTTTTTCCTGGAGCCATTTGTTTCTTCCCCACCCGGGTATCACATGCTTTTCACTGTGATAAGACGAACGCACCAGGGGGCCGCTCTCTACATAGTCTAAACCTATTTGATAACCAATCTCCCGATATCCTGCGAATTCATCGGGATGCACAAAACGCTGAACAGCCAGGTGTTTTTTTGTAGGCTGAAGATATTGACCAATCGTTACCACCTGCACATGATGCTTGTGCAAATCTTCAAGCGTTTTAATTACTTCTTCTTTCTGCTCACCCAGACCCAGCATAATTCCACTCTTAGTGCGCATACCACCCTCTGCAAGCAATTGAAGTGTTTCCATACTTTGCCAGTATTGAGCCTGTATCCGTACCTGCCGGGTAAGTCTTTCCGTAGTTTCAATATTATGGCTTACTACTTCCGGTGCAGCATCAATAATGCGTTGTACATTTTCTCTTTTGTTGCGGCCTTTAAAATCCGGAATCAACGTTTCTATGGTCGTATCCGGATTAAGTGATTTTACGGCTTTGATGGTGTTATGCCAGATGATACTTCCACCATCTTTCAACTCATCCCTGTCTACAGAAGTAATCACCGCATGCTTCACTTTCATGAGGTGAATAGCTTCAGCCACACGCTGCGGCTCGTCCCAGTCTACAGGTAATGGCCGGCCTGTAGCCACGGCACAAAACCCACAACTACGGGTGCAAATATTACCAAGTATCATAAAAGTTGCTGTGCCTTCACCCCAGCATTCACCCATATTAGGACAACTACCGCTCTCGCAGATGGTATGTAATTTATGGGTATCTACCAGGCTACGAACATGTTTATACTCCTGGCCAATAGGAAGTTTTACCCTTAGCCAGGACGGCTTTTTGGGTGTGGTATTTTCTTGCTCAGAATTTATCGCAGGCGCACATGCCATATCACAATTAATTTATTTGCCTGCAAAGATAATGGTTAATTACGGCCATGAAAGATGATGAACCTGCAGGTTATTTTCGTTTTCCGAAAAGAATAGATGCATAAGCACCAAAGAAGAATTGCTTTTGATCCGCATAAATCATCTGTGGAATTTTCTTTGCATAAAACTCTGCTGTAATCCCGATTTCAACAGCGGAAACCACTTCATTGTATTTGCCGTAATCAAATCGAACAGCAGGTTTGATATATATGCCAGGCGTTACTTTAAGCTTTTGCCAGCCTGTACCAAGGTTTGGACCGCCATAATAAGGGCCATTTAAAAAATATGAACTATCTGCAGATTCGTAACCAACAAACTTTCGCTCTCCAAGCTTATTTACATCGAGCAAGTATGGACGAAGCAATCCAGCTATAACTCCGCCTCCAAGGTTTCCCGTAACAGACACACCGTTCTTATTGCCTTTGTTACCAAGAATTTGCTGGTATTGCACACCTAATTTAACCGGGTAGAAATAATTGATTTTACCATAAATAATGGGTGCAGTGGTTCCAAACGGCCCCTGCTGCTTCTCTTCCTTTTCATGCTTGCGCTCCGTGATGTCTAATTGAAACAATAAGGCATTCTTAACAGATTTTGCCCGGCCAATTTCAATAAATCCACCATAACCATCCGTAGTAAGCTTTAAGCCAAATACCGTAGATTTCTTATTGGTAATGATTCCTTCCTCTTCCAGCCTAGACATGGCATCAATTCTTTCTTTGCGAATCTCTCTCTTGGTTTTCTTCTGGGCAGAATCCCGCTGCGCAAAAGCGCCAAAAACAGTTAATATGCAAAGGGCAGACAGAAATAATTTCTTCATGTAATCTTTTTACTTGAGTAAATTTAGGCAAAAATAAGATGCGCATCAGCAGCCGATCTGCATTTTGATCAGTTCAGATTTTTATTAACAAATCAACCTAAAAATTATTGTAGATATGACAGCGAGTATTGTATATAAAGGTGATCTGCGTTGCGAGTGTACTCACCTGCAAAGCGGCTCTACTATTGAAACAGATGCACCAACAGATAACCGTGGAAAAGGCGAAAGGTTTAGCCCGACGGATACCGTTTGTGTGGCGCTGGCTACTTGCATGATCACTACAATGGGCATCAGGGCTGCAGACATGAACCTGGACCTGAGCGGTGCAAAGCTGGATGTGACCAAGCATATGCTGCCCAATCCGCGGCGCATTGGTAAAATTGAAATTGTGCTGAGAATGCCACAAACCAATCTTGAAGATAAAGACAAACAATTATTGCAAACTATCGGAGACAATTGCCCGGTAATGAAAAGTCTGCACCCCGACCTGGAAGTGTACACGCAGTATATCTGGGCTTAAATAAGCTTTTTTTCTGCAGCCCAAGATTTTTTTTCTTTTCATCAAGGAAAAGAAAAAAACAAGCGACCTGTTAGGGTCAGGCGCTGCTATGTCATCCTTCCATGAATTTTACGAAGCGTGCGGTTTCGAAAGGGCGATGCCCTTTCTTAGGATATATTGCCCCTTTGTGGCAAAGCTTCGGGCGGAACTTTAATCTTTATTAAACCTTAGGTGTTAGAGGGAAGATTGACAAATGCTCAAAGGTTGTCAATCCTTCCGAAAAATACGTAAGAACACTTACTTCTATTCCTCAGGAGTTTTCAAAGGATGGGCTAAGAAAAACTTGCGTTAAGAGAATTTTACATCCGGCAAAATTTTTAGCTCTTATTCTTTAGTACCTGTGCGCCCACTGCACAATGCAGGCATTGCTTATCATTGCAGTATTCATTTTTAAGTTGTAACAATGCCTGGGAATCGAATGCATGCAAATTCTCCACGCCAAGCCCTTCAAACCCCCGGGTGATTGCATTATGCTCTGCCGGCAAGGCTTCCATCCATTGCAGCGCTTTGTCTGTATACGCAGGTTTCGCATTAATGCGGCCGTAAGCATATAAAAACGGCACTACGGTATTAATCATGATTTGCTGCGCCATTTGTGTACCGAGTGTCTTTTTTTGAAAGGCGGTTTCTTCATCAAAGCGGTAATGATAATGCCAGTAATCGTTAGCAGTTACGCAAAACATTGTCTGCACTTCGGCCA
>DGQO01000283.1:3991-5755 GCA_002400445.1 Chitinophagaceae bacterium UBA4412 | reverse complement strand
TCTGCATTTATTTTGCTGCCAAAATTCCTCGCAAGCATCCACCAAAAGGTTTCCTCCCAGTGAAAAGTATTTGAGACAAGGAGTTCTTCAATATGTGCCACCCGCTTTTGCAAACGCTCTACCAGCAAGCGCTCTTTCCATGCCTGCATGGTGAGCGCAGGCACAGTTCGAATATGCTCCTGGCATGGAATGAATTGGCCGCTCTGCATGAGTTCCTCATATCTGCTAAGTAATACTGATGATACCACAGGCTGTAGTTCCAGCACGGGAAAAGTTTGTGGCTCCGGCACATCATTTTGCCATACTACATGCAGTACAATATTTTGATAGTTCTTATCGGAAGAATGGCCATGCAAATCCCAGTCTGAACTGCGCAGGTGCAATTCTATGTTGCCTGCCCATACATTACCTGCCACATTAATCCTGGCGTTTAAAAAATCTGGCCCCTGGTTGGTATTGTGCAATCCCGGGCTTATGATTTGAATTTTTTCCCCGGCTACAGACACAAGATTACGGGCATCAAAGTATTGAAATTGCCAGATGTATTGAAGCAGTTTTTCCGTCATAGGGTGCAATTTGACCGACTGAAAAAAAATAATTCAGATCAAATTACAAAACCTGGGTCTTAATTCATAGCAGGTGATTATTTTTCCTGGAGCGCATGTAAAGCCTGCACCACACGGCTCACGGGTAAACCCATTACATTGTAAAAGTCTCCCTGGATAGCCTTTATGCCGGTAACGCCTATCCACTCCTGTATGGCATAAGCCCCGGCTTTATCATAGGGCTTGTAATTGGCTACATAAAATTCTATTTGCGCCAGGCTCAGCGGATGAAATTCAACTACGGTAGTATCTGCAAAGCTGTGCTGCATACTGCCCTGCAGAATCGCTACACCGGTAATCACCTGGTGGGTATTGTGCTGCAGCATTTGCAGGAATTCAATTGCCTCTGCGCCGTCTGCTGGTTTACCCAGCATTTTGCCATTGCATACCACGATGGTATCGGCAGCTAAAATCGTTCTTCCAGGATGAGTGGCCTGAATTTTTAGTGCCTTTTGCAAAGCAATAAAAATGGCCGCCGCTTCAAAATCCAGGTGTGGAGGAAAAGATTCATCGGTATCGCTCACTTGCACTTCAAAGGGAATTTCTGCCCATTCTAACAACTGCCTGCGGCGTGGAGATTGGGAAGCGAGAATAATTTTATGCATAGTTTAGAAAACGAAAAATAACATTGATAAAATACCCGCCAGCATCACCAGTTTAATTAGGGTGCTTAGGCGGTGAAAATCCTGCGGGGTTATGGCCCGGTAAAGTTTATGCAGAATAAGTAAAAGAGGGAGTACAATACAAAACAAGGTATATACTGCGATGATCCACCAGCCCAGTTGCCATGCATACAATTGCACCAATAAAAGACCGGCAATGCATACCACCAGCCACACGCCCGTAAATACTTTACTTGTTTGTATGCCCCAAACGATGGGCATCGTTCTGCTATGGTATTTCGCATCACCAAAACGATCTTCCATATCCTTTATCACCTCCCTGATAAGCGAGACTATAAAAGCGAAGCCTGCATATAATATGGTAAAACTAAAAAATCTTTTTGCATCGTAGGGTGCTACATGATTGGGCCATAGATCGATACCGGCACCACAGAAAAAATAGATCACCACAATTACCCAGGCTGTAAGTGCCGCTATGATGATGTTTCCACTTAGGTTCCGTTTTTTAAACGTGGTGGAATAAAACCAAAGCAACA
>DGQO01000283.1:0-3819 GCA_002400445.1 Chitinophagaceae bacterium UBA4412 | reverse complement strand
AAATAAAAAAGACATTGCGTGAGCAGGATGAAAACAAGATTCGGCCAGCGAATGAGTTTAAAAAAAGCAACTACCGTTTTCATGAGCTGTACGCTGGTTTCATTTAGAGGCCACAGTTTGATCATTGAGCCAATGATCGTTTAGCTTGAGTACTTTTTCTATCACATCTCTTACGCAACCATTACCGCCATTTTTAGGGGATGAATAATGAGAAATTCCCCTTATTTCAGCCACGGCATCAGCGGGGCAGCAAGCTATGCCTGCCATTTGCATGGGCTCCAGGTCTGGAATATCATCACCCATATACAAAACTTCTTCCCAGCGCAAGTCGTGCTGCTGCACATATTGCAACAAAATATCTTTCTTATTTTTCGCATCCATAAAAACTTCGGTAATGCCGAGCTTACGAAGTCTTTCCACAACAGAAACAGAATAGCCACCGGAAATCACCAGCACATGGTAGCCTTTTTTTATGGCCAGTTGCAATGCATAGCCATCTTTAACGTTCATGGCCCGGGCCTGCTCACCATTGTTCAGTACCAGTACAGTACCATCGGTAAGCACACCATCTACATCAAACACAAAAAGCTTTACGGGTTTAAAGGCGGCTAAAATGTTCATGAAAGTGCTGCTATTTTTGATTATCTCTCCATTCGTAAACCCAGCTACTCTGAATCATTTCTAAATGTCCTTCGTTACTTTCATCTGCTTTACCGGCAAAATGCGGAATTTCTAAAACCCATTTGTGCAGGTCAGTAAACCGGATACGGTATATTTTCCCTTCACTAAAATCGTCTCCAAAACGCTCGTAGAGTTTTTGAGCAATATCTTCATAGTCATTCCAGTGAATCGGTGGTTCAAAAGTCATTTGTCTTGCATTAAAATGATGGCAAATATGCCGCTAATTATTCTCCTAAAAACTGGGTTTGATCTGGCAAGGTTACTTCCACTTCGCCATCGCCATCCAGCAATACGCACTGGCAGCCAAGGCGGGAATTGAGCCGCGGATTTACCGCCCTATCAATAAAATCCTCTTCCCTGTCCGAAAGTTCTTCTACCATATCTTCTCCTTTTTCCAGGTAAAGATGGCATGTGCTGCAGGCACACACTGCGCCGCAGTTGTGATGCAGGTCAATATCATTGTTTAGTGCCACTTCCAGTATCGACTGGCCGGGTTCAACATTCTCAATGGTTACAGGGCTTAATCCCTTTTGCTCAAACTTAAACTTAATCGTGTACATGCTGCAAATTTCGGGTGTGCAAACCTACTTCATATTACTTATTAGGGAAAAATTGATTTTAAGGCTTTATCTATTATAAAACTTAATGCGTATTTTGTCTGCACCAATAATTCATTATAAGACCGACATGACCACCACCTCCAAACTCAGTGCACTCATTTTCCTTTCTGTTTGCCTGCTACTAAGCTGCAAGGAAAAGAAGAAGGCTCCGGTGCCGGAGCCAACTACTCCCTTTATTATAAAGAAAGACAGTACGCCAGCACCACCACAAGGCGCAGTAAGGCCTCCCATTGTGAATATTGTGGATACTTTTGCCCTCAAATTTACAGTGCTGTACATAAAAGACAGTGCTGCCAGTAGTGATCGTATCAGCAAAAAATTAGAAACCATTTTTGGCACTACCCTTCCTGCCTTCATTAAAAAGCAAGGCCTCAAAACGACGGGGGCACCTATTGCGTGGTATAAAAGCAATAAAGCCCCTTTCTATTTTGAAGCCGGCCTGCCGGTAAATAAAAAACCCGGCAAACTTCCCAAGGGAATTTTTACCAAAAATATCGGGGGAGAAAAAGCCCTGGTTGCCCATTTTTATGGTCCCTACTCTCTTACGTATATGGGGTATGATGCCCTGTCTGATTTTATACATTCAAACAAAAAGAAAGGCGGCACACCTTATGAAATGTACATCACCCCACCCATGGGAAATGATGGAAAGCCCATTGACCCTTATAAAGTACAAACGGATATTGTTTATCCGTATCAATAATCAGGGATTCATAATACTGTCGGTAAGCCGCAGATAAGTTGTTCTAAGTTTAGGATGTGCAGCCAGCAGGCGCAGGTGTTTATCCATCGTTACAATATCTTTTCGTATAGCAGGCCCGGTTTGCATTGCAGCCGGAGAAGCATAGTGAATGCGGCATGCTGTTTCTTTTATCAAAGGTTTAAGCAGGTTAAAGTCCACCAATTCTTTTTGGCAAAAATTTTCGGCAAGGACATATAAATGGTTTGTAAAATTACTTACGATCACAGCCGCCGTATGCAACTTCAGGCGCTGCTCATCTCCCGCCTGCTGCACATCATCAGATAATGTTTTTGCAAACTCAAGTACGGTAGTTGTTACCTCTGCTGTGCAACCATCTACCAGGAATGGAATGGCAGGTATAACCGGCATTTCTTTTCGCAGGCTTTGAAGTGGATATAGTACGCCATACCTTTCAGACATTAACCGAAGCACATCGATGGAAACGGCGCCGGCGGTGTGTAACAATAACTTTTTACGAAGTCCGAAACCATTGAAGAAATTTTCCAGGCCACTGTCTGCAATGGCGATCACAAAAATCTCTGCTGCGTCATCTGGCTGAGTGTCCATATCGCCACAGCCTGCATTGAGCTCATCTGCCAGGATGCGGGCATGGTGAATATCTCTGCTCAAAACCTGCACAATGCTGTGTCCTTTTGTAAGCATAAGACGCCCCAGCAGCGTGGCCACATTACCCGAACCAATCAATGATATTTTCATAAGTCCTACTTTTGAGGCGATGAAAATACAAAAAAAGTTGGCCCTTGGGCTTGTGCGTACCCATCTTAGGCTGCTTTCCGCTATAAGTCCCGGAAAAGCCGGGCAAGAAGCTTTTCGCTTATTTTGTACACCAATATCCAGGTATCGGGGGCAGGAAGCCAAAATATTTTCAGGTGCAGAAAAGCTTACGTTATCCATTGGAGGAAATCAAATAAGAGGATATCGTTGCAACCATCCGCAGGCAAAAAAAGCACTTATCCTTCACGGATTCTCTTCCAGTTGCCTACGCTTTGACCAGTATGCGGCGCAGCTCGTACAGCATGGTTTTGAAGTGCTGGCATTTGATGCACCAGCCCATGGCAGCAGCGATGGGGAAACCATAACTGCATTGGATTATATGAACATGATCTTGCGGCTGCATGAATTATATGGACCTTTCCATGCTTTTATAGGTCACTCTTTTGGCGGGCTTGCAGTGAGTCTTGCATTAGAAAAAATACCGCACTCGCTGGAAACCAGGCTAGTGCTGATAGCTCCTGCTACAGAAACAACAACCGCAATAGAAGGAGCTTTTGCAATGCTGGGAATCAATAGTAAGAGCGTGAAACGGGAGGTCTATAATATTGTACGCAATATGAGCGGGCAAAACGTAGAATGGTTTTCTATCCGAAGGGCAATGCGGAATATTGGTGCAAATGTGCTGTGGGTGCACGATGAGGATGACGATATCACACCCTGGCAGGATGCACTGCGGGTAAGAGAAGACGGTGCGGATCACATTAGGTTTATGATTACAAAGGGCTTAGGGCACCAGCGAATTTACCGGGATGCACACGTGAGAAAAGAGATCATCAAATTCCTGAAAAGCACGGATTAATCATCCCACAAATTTGGAGTTTTCAATTTTAAACTAATATTGCAGAAATTCGATGCCGCTGTTTTGAGCAGTTGCACCACTATTTACCCTTCATTTACAAAAGGCAAAACATCAGAAGAATAGCTATGGCAAAAAACTTATTAATTGTGGAGTCTCCGGCAAAGGCAAAAACCATTGAAGCC
>DGQO01000071.1:3381-5261 GCA_002400445.1 Chitinophagaceae bacterium UBA4412 | reverse complement strand
TTGCTGCAATTGGGTAAGGGCCTCAAAGTGTCGGGCATTGGTAATGATGGTACCTTCTGCAGCGGGCAGTTGCTGCATGGTAAAATCAAACAAGGCATCTTGTAATTGGGGTATGCCGGTTTTTTGTTTGGCAGAAATAAAATGCACGGGCATCTTTTCAAAACCTGGTAAAACGCCAGGCGCCGCATCGGCTTTATTGCCCGCCAGGAGATAGCGAATGTTTTCGCTTTCAAAAATATGAACTTGTGCCTGCAGGGCTTCAGCGCTCTCGGTGCGCACATCAAAAAGGTATATTACTACATCTGCCGTGCGCATTTTATCGAGACTGCGTTCGATGCCGATATTTTCAATGAGGTCTGTACTATGGCTTCGGATACCGGCGGTATCGATAAGCCGGAATAATACACCCCGGATATTTAATGTTTCTTCAATGCTGTCCCGGGTGGTACCGGCAATTTCACTCACGATAGCCCGCTCTTCATTGAGCAATGCATTAAGGAGGGTACTCTTGCCAGCGTTGGGCTTACCAATGATGGCCACGCTTACGCCATGCTTGATTACATTACCGAGTTTAAACGAGTCGATCAATTGCTGGCTGCGCTCCTGCACTTGTGTGAGCAGAAGCCGCAGTTGTGTGCGATCTGCAAATTCTACGTCTTCTGTAGCAAAGTCGAGTTCGAGTTCTATAAGTGCTGCAAATTGTACCAATTGCTCCCGCATATTTTTGAGGTCGGCGGCAAAGCCTCCCCGAATATTATGCAAAGCGGCCTGCCGGCTTGCTGCAGAGTTAGAGGCAATTAAATCGGCAACGGCTTCGGCTTGTGTGAGATCCATCTTTCCATGCAAAAATGCCCGCTGCGTAAACTCACCTGCCCGGGCAATACGGGCACCATGCCGCACGCAGGCACGTACCACTTCTTCCTGTATATGCGGGCTGCCATGTGCGCTGATCTCCACCACATCTTCACCCGTAAAGCTTTTAGGATTATGGTAAATGCTGATGACCACTTCATCCAGGAGAATGCCTTCATCTTTAAGCATGCCTACATGCAGTGTATGACTTGGCTGCGCAGCTAAATCTTTTGAAGGAAATAGGGTATTGGCTATTTGAATTGCCTGCGGCCCACTAAGGCGAATAACGGCAATAGCAGCCAGGCCAGGTGCTGTGGCTATGGCAACAATGGTATCGTCCCAGCCTGAAAGTTTATTCATGCGGCAAAGATAAGTCCATCTGCCAGAAGCCTTTTTTATTGAACAACGGTTTCCATCAAATGAGAAATCTATGTTCTACTAAATCAATCAACTAATCAACTNNTCTCAACTAACCAACCAATCAACTTATCAACTAATCAACTAACCACCCCCTTCATCAATATAATATCTTTTCACCCTGCAGATATTACACTCATCAATGAGATCTATGAGCTGCTTAAAATAGCTGTTGTTTCCGGGTTGAATAATCACGGTCATACGGTCTTCACCAAACTGCGCTTGCACAGCTTGCTTCTTTGCCATTAATATCTTGCGGATACCTGCAGCAGAATAGGTAGTGCGGTGGAGGCTTGCATCTTTTGGCAAGCCTTCAAAATACAACAGGCTGTCTCCTGCACCGGGCTGCAAAGTGATCACGCAGGAAGCGCAAAGTTCATCATGCATATTAATGTTGGCATCGTTTGGCAAGTCGATGCGCATGGCTTTTGGTGTGGCCATCACGGAAGTGAAAATAAAAAAAGTGATGAGGATAAAACCGAGGTCTACCATGGGTGTAAGATCTACCCTGGTGCTGCGATGCTTTACAATGCGGGCTGCGCCTGGCTTCTGGCTGATGTTACTGCTTTGTATTTCTCCCATAATCATTTGTTTTATATGGGATGTGTGCA
>DGQO01000071.1:1766-3216 GCA_002400445.1 Chitinophagaceae bacterium UBA4412 | reverse complement strand
GCATCGTTATCTACCGGTGTGTTTGCGTCAAGATTGTTTCGCAGGTATTTAGCCCAGGCAGAAGGTCCGCCAGGATATTCTGCTTCAATCTCCACTTTGGTAAACACTTTGGTTTCTTCGTCTTCTCTCGGTACTTCGGCTACCACGGTACCTTTATCTTCTACGGGAGCTTGTACAATTTGTACTTTGTTTTCACTCTGTACTGTTTTTGTACTAATCACCTGGTCTTCTTTGATCTCTTCGATCTTTTCTTCAGGCTTTACTTCCTCATCCTTTACCACTTTGGGTGGTGTAAATTTTACCTGGTTAATTTCAGGTGGTGGTGGTGGCTTTGGGGGTGGTGGTGGAGGTGGAAGAGGTGGCGGAGCTACTTCTTCTTTTTTGATTTCAGCAAGCTGGGTGTCCAGCACGTTGAATTCTGTTTTTTCTTTTGGTCTTACTTTCTCTGCAAGTACGTAACCTACAATAAGTAAACTCAAAGCAATGAAAGTGGCAGCGAGCGCTTTTCTTAGCCGGCCGTTGTATGTCTTTCTCAGATCATACGCACCATAAGCTTTGTTTTTACCATCGAAGATGATATCGAGCAGGTCAGCGTTTAAAATTTTATTTGCTTCCATATTATCTCTTTCTTAATTAGATTCAATTAAATCCCAGATTCCATAAATTTATTTGATACCGTTTGCTGCTTCAGTTTCCTTGATCATCATGGCTTCAGATGGAGTCATATCCACCTCTGCATAGTGACCAGCAGGTACTGCCGATATCGCCATTTCATCGAGAATATCAATCGCATTTTTAAACGTGGAGGCAGAATCAGACTTGATGATATACATCAGGTCATCAATAGGCGTAGCCTTTTTCTTATCCAGGATCAGTTTGCGAATATCCTTGAAGTTGGTACTTTTAAATTGTTCTGTTAATGTAGCGGGATCTAACTGACCGTAGTAATAATAGATCTGGTCTGCTTTACCCAGGAGAATGGTCATTGCCCCGGAGTTTTTCACCTTCATTTGTTCTTCCGGATTGTCATCCTTCGGTTCATTCATATTCATTGCGGTGCTCGTTTGCATCGTAGTGGTGAATACAAAGAAAGTTACCAGCAGGAAGCCAAGATCCACCATTGGTGTAAGATCCACACGAGTGGAGAGCTTCTTTGCTTTTTTTACGCCCGGGCCTTTTTTGTGACTGCCACCAGACGAGACATCCATTTCTGCCATGTCGCTTCTTTTTTAAGGTTTACAATTTATTTTTCTGCCGGTGGAGGATTCATGTATAATTCTGAACCTACAGGCACGGCCTCACCATTTGTAACAATGCGGAACTTATATAACTGGTTACGCTTAAATGCCTGTTTAATATTTTTAAACACGGGGTAAAGCGCCTGGTGATCTCCTTTCACCAGCAGGATCTGCTCCAGCTTTCGCTGATCTTCTCCTGCATACACATTGGT
>DGQO01000071.1:0-1551 GCA_002400445.1 Chitinophagaceae bacterium UBA4412 | reverse complement strand
GCCAATATAAAAAAGGACAACAGCAGAAAGGCCACGTCGCACATCGCCGTCATATCTACGATGGTACTTTTGCGAGGTATTTTAATTTTTGGCATTTCTTAAAGATTTTTTTGATTTACTATGAGATGCAAATTCATTCCTATTCCATACAAAATTATTTGTACAGGGAAGCGAAACTTTGCGTTAAAGTAAATCCAGACTCATCAATACCATAAGTAATACCATCAATCCTGGTCGTAAACATATTATAGAAAATGATCGCTACAGCAGATGTACCGATACCTAATGCAGTGTTATAAAGGGCCTCAGAGATACCTTGAGAAAGAGAACTTGCTGCAGCACCACCACCACTGTCTTCACCAAGAGCAGAGAATGAACGGATCATACCCAATACGGTACCAAACAGACCAAGTAAGGTTGCAATAGAAGCGATGGTAGAAAGAAACACCAGGTTTTTCTCCAGCATAGGCAGTTCAAGAGCTGTGGCTTCTTCCACTTCTTTTTGAATTGCCAATACTTTTTGCTCTGTGCTCAGCTCTGTATTGCTGATCATCTCCCTGTAGCGGTGCAATCCTGCTTTCATTACATTACCTACAGATCCTTTTTGCTTATCGCACTCTGCAAGGGCAGCTTCTACGTTTTTGTTAGCAAGGTGATATTGCACTTTACGCACAAAATCAGCATTGTTACCAGTGCCGGTAGCTTTTGAAATAGTAAGGAATCTTTCAATTACAAACACAATAGCGGTTAAGAACGTACCAATAAGAATAGGTACAACGATACCACCCAGGTACATTTTTGTAAATGTTCCGATAGGACCGTGATGATCTGGCCAGAACCAACCAGGCCCTGGTTTTTCAAAATTGGAGGCGTTACCCAATCCAAATCTCCAAATACTATATCCGAGAAGAATACATAGTACGGGAGCAATCCATGAAATGGCGTTGCCACTCTTTTTTGCCTGAACTGAGGTTACCGGTTTTACTGCTGCAGTTGGTCTTGTTTCTGCCATAACATTCGATTTTTTAGATAGTGAAAATTAAATTCTAATTGTTTAAAAAAAATTGTGATTGTGCGCTATTGCTTAAAAAAATATCAACATTCAGGCTTCAAAGGGTTTAAATGATAGCGCACAAGTTAACGAAATAATTGAATGGAGTTACAGCGTAAGATTATTTTTTTTGCACTATTTGATCGTAGTGCAGGCCTGCTTTTGCGGGAGAATAATGAAAAGAAATATGTGAAGGTTTCTGAGGAAAACTATTCGTAGCGCAAGGCTACAATGGGATCAAGTTTTGACGCCTTGTACGCAGGGTACAAACCGGCACCAAGGCCCACCAGGCTGCACACAACCACAGCCGCAATAACCCATCCCCAGGGCACAACGAAACCGGTATGAAGTAGGAGGCCCACCAGATTGCCAACCAATATACCTGCAACGATGCCGGAAACTGCACCCAGCAAGCTGATGATGAGAGACTCAAAAAGAAACTGTGCCCGCACATCCCGTGCAGTGCAGCCGAGGGCTTTAGATAAGCCAATTTCTTTCGT
>DGQO01000163.1 GCA_002400445.1 Chitinophagaceae bacterium UBA4412 | reverse complement strand
ATAAACGGACTCCCTGCCATGCATAAACGGAATATAAAATTTCTCTCTGAATGGTCTCAATGGGTCCTGTTGATCCAGGAACTGCGCATAATCAAGCGTGTTTTTAAACTCCAGGGGCAATCCAACATTTGTTTCCATAACGATGTCGTTCAAATAATTTTTGAAATCTAATTTCACTGCTGCTGTGCTAAAGAAAACACAAGCAATGAAGGCCCCCAGTTGCCGGGGTTATCATTCTAATATTTCCTGTATTTCTGTGGCCGGCAAGTTGGCATTACGCATGGATATTGCTCTAACTGCATTAGCGGCAAATTCTTCAAAGGCATTGCGGGTGATATCATCATCGCCCACCATGGCAGGTACGCCTTCATCGCCACCTTCCCGTATGCTTTGCACTATGGGAATCTGACCCAATAGTGTAAGATCAAATTCGTCGGCCAGGTGCTTGCCACCATCTTTGCCAAAGATGTAATATTTATTATCCGGAAGTTCTGCCGGGGTAAAATAACTCATGTTTTCTACCAGGCCGATAATGGGAATTTTGAGCGCTGCCTGTGAGAACATAGCCACACCTTTCTTGGCATCTGCCATAGCAACAGCTTGCGGCGTAGTTACTACTATTACGCCGGTTACAGGTACCGTTTGCACAATAGTAAGGTGTATATCTCCGGTTCCGGGTGGCATATCAATTACCAGGTAATCCAATTCTCCCCAATCCACTTCTGTTACAAACTGCCTGATGGCATTGCTCACCATTGGCCCACGCCACACTACCGCTTGCTTTTCATCAATAAGCAAACCAATACTCATCACTTTGATGCCGTATTTTTCAATCGGAACAATCATACCCTTCTGCCCATCATCTTTCATCATAGGTCTTTCTCCCCGCAGGCCAAACATGATATGCTGGCTGGGTCCATAAATATCTGCATCCATCAGTCCCACTTTTGCACCACCTGCAGATAGTGCTAGTGCCAGGTTTGCACTTACCGTACTTTTGCCCACGCCACCTTTTCCACTCACAACGGCAATAATATTCTTTACTCCTTTTAAAACATTCTTTGGATCAGTACGGTTTGTGGTGGTATTGCTGGTGAAATTTACCGTTACATCAGCATCTTTATTTACCAGCAAGCGGATGGCATTGATAGAAGCATTTTTCATCATGTCTTTAAGCGGGCAAGCCGGTGTAGTAAGCACAATGGTAAATGAAACCTTTAGGCCATCTATCTGAATATCTTTTATCATATTCAGGGTTACAAGATCCTTGCCCAGGTCGGGCTCCTGCACATTGCTCAGCGCTTTTAAAATATCTTCGTTGGTCATCGTTCAATTATTTGTTAAAAGAAAAATCAGAACCGCAAAATTAGCCATTGAAAGCATTACTTTGTTTGCAATACATAATAGTTATTTATTTTTGAAGCCAGCTGCATCACTTTGAACTGACCCGCCCAGCGCAACTAGTCAAAATACAAATTCGCAGGCTGATTAAGTGATACATGAAGAAAAATTTACTATATCTTTTTATTTTCTGCTTCATTACTCCCCTGGGTGCGAGTGCTCAATTTGAAACTTTCAAAGATTCTGTGGTACAGTTATATGGTGTGGTGATGACAGCCGATAGCTTAAAGGGTCTGCCGGCGGTAAGTGTTGTCATTAAAAACCAGAACCGGGGAACGATTACAAACGATCGTGGCGTTTTTAGTATCGTAGTGCTCAAGGGCGACAAAGTGGAATTTACAAGCGTGGGCTATAAGCCTGTGCTGGTAGATATTCCGAAAGACCTGGCGGGAAACCACCAAAGTGTAATACAACTGATGGTGGCCGATACCGTATATCTTCCTGCAACAATTATCAAACCCCGGCCCACTAAGCAGCAGTTTGAAAGAGACTTCGTAAAAACCAATGTACCCGACGATGATATTACTGTAGCCCGCCAGAATAACAGTACTGCAACCCGCAGACTCTTGATGGCTACGCTACCGGCAGACGGGCGGGAAGCCAGTACGCAATACTTAAGGCAGAGTTCTCAAAAATTATATTACTCCGGCCAGGTGGCCCCTCAAAATCTTTTCAATCCATTTGCCTGGAATGAATTTATCAAGGCCTGGAAGCGGGGCGACTACCGTAAGAAAAATTAAACAGTGCTACTTGCGGATCTGCCGTATTTTATTTTCTTTATTTGCACAGAAATTTCTATCATGCCTGCCAGCAGTTCGCCGCATCATTTAAAAACTATTTACCTTATAGGGTTTATGGCCACTGGTAAAAGCCACTGGGGTATGGCCTGGGCAAAACGCCACCAACTGCGTTTTATAGATCTCGATCTTGAAATTGAAACACAGGAATCAGCCCCAATTCCCATCATTTTTGAAACTAAAGGGGAAGATTATTTCAGGTTAAGAGAGCGGGATATGCTGCGCCAGATGCCTGCAAGCAACTGCATTGTAGCTTGCGGTGGCGGGGCTGCTTGTTTCTTTGATAATATAGAATGGATGAATGCGAATGGCACT
>DGQO01000104.1:2696-25740 GCA_002400445.1 Chitinophagaceae bacterium UBA4412 | reverse complement strand
AGGAATTCGGCCTAGCCTTTTGTTTGGGGTTAAAATTTATATAGCACCGCCAGGAGTCCACTTACAGCATGGTTTGTGGGAGATCCATCTTCTTTCAAGAAAATCTGGTTTTGTGAATTGTCCATTCTTAATTCAGGGATGATTGTGAGGGGGCCAATTTTTGCATCCAGCGAAACTGTATTAGCAAAAATATGCTTTGTACCAAAGTAGATGATTTTACTATCGCTGATATATTCGCTGCGCAAAGTGAGTCCGACAGTTGCAGTTGCATCGAAATTTAAATAGATAGCGTTACCTACCCAGTTTCCATCAGCAGCGGTACTTCCTTGCACTTGCTTCCTGTGCTGTATTGTGCCGTTATATCCTACATTTAATTTATGGCTGAAGTTGCTCACCAATACAAGGTCAAACTGGTTTAGAGATTTCAATCCACTTGGATTATCACCCACTTCAGATCCTCCAAATCCAGAATAATTAAGGTAAAACTTTAATTTTTCATCATGGGTGCCACCACTTACCTGCGCTATGATATTTTTTACAGCCGTGGTTGTGGTACTTTGGTCTGTGTAGTTTGTAATACCTACCATAAAGGCAACCCGCCCAGCTTTAATATCAGCTTTTAAACCGGAATGAAAAAACGGTCCATTCGTAAACATATAACTCATGCTATAGTTTCTGTTGAGGGTAGCATCTACCAGTTCATATCCAATGTGGGTGGCAAATTTTCCCATTGTGAATTTTAAAGCGTCAGATGGACTAAAGGTTACGAATACCTGCTTGAGTGTGGCAAGCGTAAGAAATCCATTTTTGCCGGCAGAAGATTCTCCGTCGTTATAAGAAAACTCTTCAGCCCGGCGACCGAATCCTAAATCTACTGTTGCACCTACTTTTCCTGACATTGCAGTGGTTTCGGCTTTTACAGTAGCCATGCCAAGTTCAAAGGAATTCTGGGAATTCGTAAAACTGGTCAAATTATTTTGCTTACCTGCAAAATCATACTTATAGTAAGTATCTACTGCGCCTGTTAAGAAAAAGGTCTTGGAGCTGTCTTGTCCCAATACTTCACTGCAAACGGACATAGCAACCACAGCTGCTAAAAAAATCTTTCCTAACATTGATATCGATTTTCGATGATGAAATAATGGGTACAACCATAAACTTTTTCCCGATGTTGTTATCGGTTGCAGTTTTCTATAAATGCTGTAGGGGTGAGCCTACCGGTTATTGCACTACAAGTGTTTCTTTGATCACGCCGTTATTTTGTAACAGCAGGGTTCCTTGCGTATAGTTTTCATCGTGCTGAGAAGCATCGAGCCCAAGTTCCTCCTCAGCTTCTGTTACCCTAAGCGGCAGGATGTAGTTGATAAATTTGAAAATGAGCCATGAACCAGAAAAGCTGAATGCTACAACAATCAATAGTGCTTTTAACTGGGTGAAAAAGAAATCAGCATTTCCATAAAATAACCCATCATTACCTGCAGCGTTCATTAATTTTGTAGCAAACACTCCCGTAAGCAGCATACCTACGATGCCACCAATACCATGACAAGGGAATACATCCAAGGTGTCGTCCAGCCTTGATTTTTGTTTATAGTACACTGCCACATTTGAGATAATGGCGGCTAATACTCCAATGAAAATGCTCTGCGGAATTGCTACGAATCCAGCCCCGGGCGTAATTGCCACAAGGCCAATAACAGCACCGATACAAAAGCCAAGAACAGAAGGCTTTTTACCACGCATTACATCAAAAAACATCCAGCTTAGTCCACCGGCTGCAGCTGCTGTATTGGTTGTAGCAAAAGCGGATACGGCAAGGGGATTGGCAGCCAAAGCCGATCCTGCATTAAAACCAAACCAGCCAAACCAAAGCAAGCCTGTTCCAATTAGTACATAAGGCACGTTTGCTGGGGGAATCTCTTTATTTTCCATATGCACTTTACGCCGTTTTAGTACCAATGCACCCGCTAGTGCCGCACAGCCTGCAGAAATATGAACCACGGTGCCACCCGCAAAATCCAGAACACCCATTTTCATGAGAAAGCCATTTGGATGCCAACTCCAATGTGCCAGCGGCGCATAAATGAACAAGGAAAATAGAACGGTAAAAAGGATGTAAGAGGTAAACTTGATGCGTTCTGCCACAGCGCCCACTACCAAGCCGGGAGTGATGATAGCAAACATCATCTGAAAAATCGCAAACAGTGAAAGGGGAATGGTGGGGGCAAGACTCCAGGGTGCGCCGGAGTTTACATTTTTAAAAAATAGGAAAGTTCCCGGGTTTCCAATAAATCCGCCAATGCTATCCCCAAAGGCCAGGCTGAACCCTACCGTAACCCAAAGCACGCCCACCACGCCGGCAGCCACCACGCTCTTGATCATCGTAGAAATTACATTTTTTCGATGTACCATACCTCCATAAAAGAAGGCAAGGCCGGGGGTCATTAGAAAAACCAAAGCTGTAGCCAGCATGATAAAGCTGATGTCGGCCTGGTTGTAAGCACCGTTCTTGTCTACGAAATCGGCAGCGGTGGGCACAAACATTGCCCCGATGGCAATAGCTATTAGAATGACGAAAGGTGCAAATTGTTTTACAGTAAATTTTTTAATCATACTGTAAATTAAATATTAAACTTTAAAATATCCAAATAAATATAATAGATATATTAAAATATTCTAAAAAATACTAAAATAGTAAACATACAATTAATTATAATGTAATAAAAAACTTTAGAATCTGACTTAGCATGGTGAGTCAGATCATCCCTGACGTTGGCCTTAGTCTAATATCGACAAGCATCCTAATAACTTTTAAAATCGCTTGATAACGCATCTGAAGAAAATTCCTACACATATAGATCTATTAACCTATGAAAATATCATCACCATAGTTAACATTAGATCAATTAGTAATAAGTGTAGCGGAATTCACAATTGGGCAGATGTATTCGGAATTCATGGAAGGTAACCAAATGTAGGATTAGGGTATAAGCCAGCCTCTGGCTTAGGATGGTCAACTTGTAAGGACCTCACAATGGCCATCCCTTTGAATACGGTTGGAACCGGGAATAGTCAAATACGAGGTTGAATAACTTGTAGAATTATTGCTGAAAACTCATTAGTGCTTCGTCTTTCCTTTCCAGTTGCGATTCTCCCATGAGAAACTCATCCACCTTTCGTGCACATTCACGCCCTTCACTTATTGCCCATACTACAAGCGATTGACCACGACGTACATCACCTGCCGCAAATATTTTAGGGATATTCGTCTGGCAATTTTTTTCAGAAGCATTTACATTTCCTCTTGCATCTTTTTCCAGTTCCAGGGCATTGACAAGTCCTTCATGTTGGGGGTGCACAAAGCCCATCGCAAGCAAAGCCAACTCACAAGGAATTTCTCTCTCTGAGCCCGGTACTTCAACAAATTGCGGGGCCTCGCCAGTTTTAAATTCCCATTTCAAATCTGCGATACGCAGGCCGACCAGGTTTCCCTGCTCATTTGTTACAAACGCTTTGGTGGTAACAGCCCATTGCCGCTCGCATCCTTCTTCATGACTCGAGGTTGTTTTAAGCAGCATTGGATAGGTAGGCCAGGGCATCGTACTCGTTCTTAACTCAGGCGGCTTGGGCAGGAGTTCAAATTGCAGTACAGATTTAGCACCATGCCTGTTAGCTGTGCCCACACAATCGGAACCTGTATCGCCTCCACCAATCACCACTACATTCTTGCCTGTTGCTAAGATCTCTGTGCTGTACATATTGCTTTCGGTTCCAGCATCAGCCAAAGGATCAAGACTTGCAACCCGTTTGTTCTGTTGTTTTAAGAATGGCATTGCATAATGAACACCTTCAGCCTCACGACCAGGAATAGAGAGATTTCGTGGCACAGTAGATCCGCAGGCCAACACAATGGCATTGTATTGTCTCAGCAAGTCGTTCATACTCTTATTGACTCCAGCTTGGATATTGCAATAGAACACAATTCCTTCTGCTTCCATCACTGCAATACGGCGATCTATCACCCATTTTTCCAGTTTAAAATCGGGTATACCATAGCGCAACAAGCCACCTGGTTTATCGTCTCTTTCAAACACATGAACGGTATGGCCTGCACTGTTTAACTGGGCTGCCGTGGCAAGTCCGGAAGGACCTGAACCGATAACTGCCACTTTCTTACCCGTGCGAAGGAGTGGTGGGTTGGCTTTTACTAATCCCTGCTCGTAAGCAATCTCGATAATATGTTTTTCAATTTCCTCAATCGTAATAGCCGGTTGATTAATGCCAAGCACACAGGCAGCTTCGCAGGGCGCCGGGCAAATACGGCCAGTAAACTCTGGAAAATTATTGGTGGCCGTTAGAATCTCGTAGGCCTCCTTCCATTGGCCACGATATACAGCATCATTAAATTCCGGGATGATATTGCCCAGCGGGCAACCACTATGGCAAAAAGGCACACCGCAGTCCATACAGCGGCTCGCCTGGTTATGCAAATCTTCCGCAGAAAATCTTTCCACAAATTCTTTGTAGTGCTGCAAGCGATCCTGCACCGGTTGCTTGGCCGGCAGCTTGCGGGTGTGTTCTTTAAATCCTGTTGGTTTGCCCATATTCGTTCACGTTAGTCAGTTAAATTTTTATTGCTGTTGCCTGCACGGTATGTTGTAGCAGGGCTTTCTTATAATCTGTTGGAAACACTTTTATGATGTGGCGCACTTGATTATCAAAATCGCTGAGGAGGAAACCCGCCACAGTACTCTGTGTGAGTTGCATATGTTTTTCCAGCATACCCTGTAGAAGTAATTTATCTTCCTCATCACAGCTTTCAAGTTCTACCATACCCATATTGCAGTTTGTGGCAAACTGCTGATCGGTATCGTACACATAAGCAATACCACCGCTCATACCCGCACCAAAGTTTCTACCAGTACTTCCCAATATGAGTACAATTCCTCCCGTCATGTATTCGCAGCCATGATCGCCAAGGCCTTCCACCACGGCAATAGCGCCAGAGTTTCTCACGGCAAATCTTTCGCCGGCCTTGCCACGGATAAACGCTTCACCGGCGGTGGCACCATACAGTGCAACGTTGCCAATAATGATATTATCTTCTGGCACAAACGGAGATTCTTTTGGCGGGTACACCAGCAGCCTTGCACCACTTAATCCCTTTCCAAAATAATCGTTGGCATCACCTTCCAGTTCCAGAGTTATGCCCTTGCAATTGAATGCACCAAAACTTTGTCCTGCAGTTCCTTTGAAATTAAAATGCAAGGTATCATCGGGCAATCCTGCTGCTTTGTATTTACGGGTGATCTCATTAGAAAGAATGGTACCTACCGTTCTATCTGTATTGCACACGGCAAATTCGGCCTGTACTTTCGTGCCATTGGCAATAGCAGGTTCCGCAGCTTTGAGCAGTTTCCAGTCCAGCACATCGGCCATTTCGTGCTCCTGCTTTTCGGTTTGGTAAAACCCGGTTGGTTCATCAGCACTTGCTTTATGCAAAACGGCTGAGAGGTCTACATTTTTGAATTTCCAGCTATCAATGCCTTCCCGCATTTCAAGGAAGTCTGCCTGGCCAATCATTTCATTCACCGTACGGAAACCCAGCTCAGCCATAATTTCCCGAAGTTCCTGAACAATAAAGCGGAAGAAATTTACCACATGATCCGGGTCGCCGGTAAATCTTTTTCTTAGTTCCGGGTCTTGGGTAGCCACACCTACAGGGCACGTGTTCATATGGCATTTGCGCATCATTATACAACCTTCTACAATGAGTGCCGCAGTGGCAATGCCCCATTCTTCTGCACCCAGCAAAGCTGCAATAGCTATATCTCTGCCGGTTTTCATTTGCCCGTCGGCTTGTAACACCACCCGGCTGCGCAGTTTATTTTTTACAAGGGTTTGGTGTGCTTCTGCCAGCCCAAGTTCCCAGGGTAAACCCGCATGGCGAATAGATGACATAGGCGATGCACCGGTACCACCATCGTGCCCTGCAATAAGCACAACATCTGCTTTTGCTTTTGTAACGCCTGCGGCAATAGTGCCAACACCTGCTTTACTCACGAGTTTTACACTGATGCGTGCCCTGCGATTCGCATTCTTTAAATCAAAGATGAGTTGTGCCAGGTCTTCAATAGAATAAATATCATGATGGGGCGGGGGAGAGATTAAGCCTACTCCGGGTGTAGCGTGCCGGGTTTTTCCAATCCATGCATCCACTTTATCACCGGGTAACTGTCCGCCTTCACCAGGCTTGGCACCTTGTGCCATTTTTATTTGTAATTCATCTGCTTCAGTGAGGTAATAGGTATTTACACCAAATCTTGCGCTGGCCACCTGCTTGATCGAACTTCGCATACTATCCCCATTCTCCAGGGGTTGGTAGCGGGTTTCATCTTCGCCACCTTCACCTGTATTACTCTTGCCACCAAGCCTGTTCATGGCTATAGCCAGCGTGGTATGTGCTTCCCAGGAAATGGAACCAAAACTCATGGCGCCGGTAGCAAAGCGGCGATAAATACTTTCTGCTGGCTCTACATCATCAATTGAGATAGATGGTCGCAAAGATTTAAACTGAAATAAGCTCCGCAATGTGCATGCACGTTCACTTTGATCGTTTACCAGTTTAGAATATTTTTTAAAAGTTGCAAAGTCATTGCTCTTTGTGGCGTGCTGCAACAGGTGGATGGTTTGCGGATTAAATAAATGGAATTCACCTTTGCGTTTCCACTGGTAAACACCGCCCACCGGCAACCTGTCTAATGGGATATTTTTACGGGTAAAGGCAAAGAAATGTTTTGCCAGGGCTTCCCTTGCTATCTCATCGAGGCCAAGGCCTTCTATGCGGGAAATAGCACCGGTAAAATACTGCTGCACCACGCTCATGTTCAATCCAAGAATCTCAAAAGTTTGTGCACCCTGGTAAGATTGCAGGGTAGAAATACCCATTTTTGAAAACACTTTAAGCAATCCATCTTTTACGGCAGTGATATAATTTTCTTTAAGTTTTTCTTCTGCTATTTCGGTTTGCAAAAAGTTTTGCTCTTTTAAATCCCGAATAGATGATAGCGCCAGGTATGGATTTACGGCAGTAGCTCCAAAAGAAATAAGACAAGCAAAATGATGCACTTCCCACACGTCTCCGGCTTCTACAATAATACCCACCTGCCCACGAAGACCCTTGCGAATAAGGTGATGGTGTATGGCACTTACTGCAAGCAGTGATGGGATGGCCGCATGCGTAGAATCAATTGCACGGTCTTGTAAAATCAATACTTTAAATCCGTCTGATACTGCATCAACGGCGTAGCGGCAAATGCGATCGAGAGCCGTTTTCAACGAGCCGGGTTTTCCATCAGCCTTAAAATAACATTGCAAGGTTTTAGATTGAAAAAGGCCGGTATCAATACTCCTGATCTGCTCCAGTTGATGATTAGTAAGCACCGGGTGCTTCAGCGCTACCGTGTGGCAGGTAAGCTCATCTTCCAATAAAAGATTCCCGTTGTTGCCCGCAAAACTTGCCAGGGACATCACCAATTTTTCCCGGATGGGATCAATGGGTGGATTCGTAACCTGTGCAAACAATTGCTTAAAATAACTACTCAGGTGTTGTGGCTGATCGCTAAAGATAGCCAGCGGTGTATCTGTTCCCATGGAGCCGAGTGGCTCTTTGCCTTGCACGGCCATGGGCGCAATGATTTCATGCAGGTCTTCAGAGGTGAAACCAAATGCTTTTTGGTATTGATAGATTTGCTCATGTTCCAGGTGGGTAAACATCACCCTTGGCTCAGGCAATTCTTCCAGGCGAATTTTGTATTTATTCAGCCATGTTGCGTAAGGTTTCTGACTGCAGATTTCATGCTTGATGGCCTCATCGCTAATGATCTTTCCTTGCTCCATATCTACCACGAACATCTTACCCGGTTGCAACCTGCCTTTCTCGATGATGGTAGCAGGATCAAGCGGGAGGGTACCGGTTTCGGAAGCCATAATCACCCGGTTATCGTTTGTAATACAATAGCGGGAAGGCCTTAAGCCATTGCGATCCAGGATAGCACCGATGATATTTCCATTGGTGAAAGAGATAGAAGCGGGCCCATCCCAGGGTTCCATAAGTCCGGCGTGAAATTCATAAAAAGATTTTTTCAGCGGATCCATTTGTTCATTGCCATCCCAGGCTTCAGGAATAAGCATCATCATCACATGGGGTAGAGAGCGGCCACAAAGTGTGAGCAGTTCTACCACATTGTCTAAGCTTGCAGAGTCGCTTTGGCTACCAGAAATCAACGGGAGCAGCATTTCCATTTCTTCTTTAGAAAAATAGGGGGACTCAAAATTCTTTTCACTTGTTTTGAGCCAGTTTAAATTTCCCTGCAAGGTGTTTATTTCTCCATTGTGTGCAATGAACCGGAAGGGCTGAGCCAACTTCCACGAAGGAAAAGTATTTGTGGCAAACCGGCTATGCACCAGGCCGAAAGCACTTACCAGCCTGGGATCGTTCAGGTCAGGAAAATATTTTCGTACCTGCGTGCTCGTGAGCTGCCCTTTGTACACGATTGTTTTGTGAGAAAGTGAAGCAATGTAAAAACCAATGGCATCCTGTGCCACTGTATTGGAAATGATATGAGCGCAATAATTGCGCAGTACAAAAAGTTTTCGTTCAAATTGATCAGGATCTGAGATGTGATCCGGGCAGCGAATAAAAGCCTGTTCCATTTCTGGCTCCACGCTTAAAGCTGTTACACCAATATCCGTTGTGTTTACCGGTACTTTACGAAAAAGCATTACTTCAAGCCCAAGCTTTTCTGCAGTGCGATTAAAGATGGCCCGGCATTCTTCCCGTAACCTGATTTCTTTCGGAAAGAAAATTACCGCAACAGCATACTTGCCGTAGGGAGGTAAATGCACGCCCTGCTGCAGGCATTCATCAAAGAAAAATTCATGTGGCATTTGTAGCATAATGCCTGCACCGTCGCCCGTATTATTTTCGCAGCCACAAGCGCCACGGTGTTCCATATTTTCCAGTACGGTAAGTGCGTCTGCAATATTTTGATGACTTTTAGAACCACAAATATTTGCTACAAACCCAATACCGCAGGCATCATGTTCAAATGCCGGATTGTATAAACCTTCAGATTTTTTCATAAACTATTTTTATTGGCAAGCCATCGAAAATAGTGCAATGCACTATACCAGGTACCCAAATAAAGTATCATCCTTATTCAGTTCTGTGTAATTAATTTGTAACCGGTTAAGGTTGCGGATGAGCACATTATAATCTTCTGCGCATTTAAGTTCAATTCCAATGAGTGCAGGGCCGCTTTCTTTATTGGTCTTCTGCATATATTCAAAGCGGGTGATATCATCATTTGGTCCAAGCACATCATTTACAAATTCTTTTAGTGCACCAGGTCGCTGCGCAAAGTTTACCAGCAGGTAATGTTTGAGACCTTCAAACTGCAGGCTGCGTTCTTTGATCTCTGGCATCCTGTCAATATCGTTATTGCTACCACTTACAATGCACACTATATTTTTGCCTTTTATTTCCTCTGCAAAATATTCAAGGGCTGCAATGCTTAACACTCCGGCAGGTTCTACTACAATGGCATCTTCATTATACAATTTCAAAATCGTGCTGCATATTTTGCCTTCTGGCACAAGTTGCATTTGCGAAATAAAATCCTTTGCCAGGTTAAATGTGAGGTTGCCTACACGCTTCACTGCTGCACCATCTACAAAGCGGTCTATTTTATCCAGGGTAATGGGTTCTCCTGCTTCCAGGGCCTGCGTCATTGAAGGTGCGCCTTCAGGCTCAGTGCCAATGATTTTGGTTTGCGGAGAAAAGGTATTGAAATAGGAGCCAGTACCGGCTATAAGCCCGCCACCACCAACGGGTACAAAGAGAAAATCTACTTCCGGTAAATCTTCAAGGATCTCCAGCGCAACGGTGGCTTGCCCTTCTATAATTCTAAGATCATCAAAGGGCGGAATGAAGGTGAGTTCATTTTCTATGGTGAACTTTTGTGCTGCTGCAGCACAATCATCGAAGGTATCGCCCACGAGTTGAATTTGTATAAACCCTTCTCCAAACATATTGGTCTGATGCACTTTTTGCTTTGGTGTGATGATGGGCATAAACACAACACCTTTTGTATTAAGCATTTTGCAACTGTAAGCAAAACCTTGCGCATGATTACCCGCACTTGCGCATACTACGCCTTTGTTGAGTTGCGCTTGCGTAAGGCTGCACATCATGTTATACGCTCCACGCAGTTTGTAAGAGCGCACTACCTGCAGGTCTTCCCGCTTTAGGTAAACATTACAATTATGCCGGCGGCTAAGGCTGCGACTCAGTTGCAGCGGCGTGCGCAGGATGATAGGCTGCAGCCTTGCGGCTGCAGCTTTGTAGTTGAGTTGATATGTTTGTTCTGTTGCCTGCATCTTAAATCCAGTATGAGCCCACAGGTGCATTACTATCTAAGGTTGATTCTTCTTCTGTTTTTTGATTTTCCGGACGCAGGCTTCGCACTGTTTTTCCTGCCTGCCATAATTCGCTATTGCGCAATTCTTCTAATTCTTTTTCTAATTTCTCCCTGTAGTCCGGCTGAGAATTAGAGTCAATTGATCGTTGTGATTCTTTGCCGCTTGCTACTGATTCATACAGATCATTGAACACAGGCAGGGTAGCATCTCTGAATTTTTTCCACCAGTCTAAAGCACCACGCTGCGCTGTAGTACTGCAGTTTCCGTACATCCAGTCCATACCATTCTCTGCTACCAATGGCATCAGTGATTGCGTAAGTTCTTCTACCGTTTCGTTGAATGCTTCAGAAGGCGTGTGGCCCTTGCTGCGCAATACCTGGTATTGTGCTGCAAAGATTCCCTGGATAGCGCCCATCAGTGTGCCTCTTTCGCCGGTAAGATCACTGTACACTTCCTTTTTAAAATTTGTTTCAAATAAATAGCCACTTCCCACTGCGATACCCAGTGCAACCACACGCTCAAAAGCACGACCTGTAGCATCCTGGTAAATAGCGTAAGAGCTGTTAAGGCCTCTGCCTTGTAAGAACATCCGGCGCAGTGATGTGCCGCTTCCTTTAGGTGCTACCAGGAATACATCTACATCTTTTGGCGGAACAATACTGGTTTGCTCACTAAATGTGATACCAAATCCATGGGAGAAATATAAAGCTTTGCCAGGTGTAAGGTGTTTTTGCACGGTAGGCCAAATTGCAATCTGTGCTGCATCGCTCAGCAGGTAGCAAATGATGGTTCCCCGCTGCAGGGCTTCCTCAATTTCAAATAAAGTTTCACCGGGTACAAAACCGTCTGCAATGGCTTTATCCCATGTTTTTGAATTTTTACGCTGGCCCACAATTACGTTGATGCCATTGTCTCTTTGGTTTAGCGCCTGGCCGGGACCTTGCACGCCGTATCCAATCACTGCTACAGTTTCGTTCTTAAGCACTTCCTGTGCTTTGCTCAGCGGGAATTCTTCCCGGGTTACAACGTTTTCTTCAACGCCGCCAAAATTGAGTTTTGCCATTTTATTTGTTTTAATTTTTTTATGAAATGCGTTCTTAAATTACGGTTTATAAAGAAGGAGTTTATTTATTACATGGTGAATATTTGTTCATTCTCACTTAAGAATTCATTTTCTGCGGCTTCTTCGCCGGGTTCCCGCTGTTCAAATTCTTTGAGTTTCTCATGGAAGCCCACGCTGTCTTTAATGATGGCCACCCTTGCACTGCGCACAAATTCAATAAGGCCAAGGGGTTCAAGAACGGCAACTAATGCATCTGTTTCTTCCCGGTGTCCGGTGGTTTCAAACACCGTGTAATCATGCCGGATTACAACGGCTCTTGCACCATATTTGCGGAGCAATCTTTCTACCTGCACCTTCTCTGCTATCTGGCTGGTAGGAACTTTGTATAGGGCCATTTCCTGCCATACGATCTGGTCGGCGGTGTTATAATAGGCTTTAAGAACCTCTACCTGCTTTTCAATCTGGCTACAAAGTTTGCGTACCACATCCTCCGTTTCTGTGATAACAATATTGAAGCGATGTACGCTCTCTACTTCAGAAGGAGATGTGTTGAGACTTTCAACATTAATTTTTCTGCGGGAAAAAATAGTGGCTATCCGGTTGAGCAAACCAATTTGATTTTCGGTATAAACGGTGATGGTAAATTCCTGCTTTTGCATGTTATTCATTTATTGCCCGGCACATGATTGATTGTGCGAACGATGATTTTTATTTGATTTCCGCTGCGCTAAGTACAATTTCCCCTACACCACGGCCTTGTGGCACCATTGGAAATACGTTGTTTTCTTTAGTAACCATTACTTCCAGTAAATAGCTTCCATCTTCTGCAAGCATTGCTTTGAGCGCTGTTTTTAAATCCTCTCTTTCAGAAACTTTTTGACCATTGATCCCGAAACCTGCAGCAACCTTTACAAAGTCGGGGCTGGTAATATCTACAAAAGAATAGCGTTTATCATTAAACAACTGCTGCCACTGCCGCACCATTCCCAGGAATTGATTGTTGAGAATAATAATTTTTACTTTGGCACCAAACTGCATAATTGTCCCGAGTTCCTGCAGCGTCATTTGAAAGCCGCCATCGCCTATAACGGCAACTACTGTACGTTGTGGTGCGCCGTAGCAAGCACCAATTGCAGCAGGCAGGGCAAAGCCCATGGTGCCCAGGCCACCACTTGTGATATGGCTCTTGCTCTCGTTAAATTTTGCATACCGGCAGGTTACCATTTGGTGTTGGCCTACATCCGTAACAATAATCGCATCTCCGTTTGTGAGTTCATTCAATACGCCAATAACTTCTCCCATGGTAATGGTACCAGAAGCGGGATGCATTTCCTGGTCGATAATGGTATTTTTTTCCTTCTCCTGGTGATCCCAAAAACGTTGGAACCATTTAGGATATAATTTCTCCTGCAAGAGTTCGGTAAGCATGGGCAGGGTTTCTTTACAGTCTCCCCAAACTGGAACCGTTGCTTTTACATTTTTATCTATTTCGGATGGGTCGATGTCTAAATGAATCACTTTGGCTTGCCGTGCATACTTATCCAGGCGGCCCGTAACCCGATCGTCAAAGCGCATACCTACAGCAATGAGAACGTCGCATTCATTGGTGAGTACATTTGGCCCATAGTTTCCGTGCATACCCAGCATACCGGTGTTTTGGGGATGATCACTGGGCAGTGCGCCGAGACCAAGTAGCGTCCAGGCCGCAGGGAGGCCAGCCTTTTCTATAAATGCTTTAAATTCTGCTTCAGCTCTGCCAAGAATAACACCTTGTCCGAATATTACAAAAGGACGCTCTGCTTCGTTAATCAATTTTGCTGCTTGCTCTACATAGCTTTTGCGAATAATAGGTTTAGGGCGATAACTGCGAACATGATTACATGGCTCGTATCCTGCATAATCAAATAGCTGCAGTTGTGCATTTTTAGTAATGTCGATGAGCACAGGACCGGGCCTTCCGCTGCGGGCAATGTAAAATGCTTTGGCCAGTATTGCAGGTATCTCGTTGGCATCGGTTACCTGGAAATTCCATTTGGTAACAGGGGTTGTAATATTGATAACATCAATTTCCTGGAAAGCATCTGTGCCCAGTAAATGCGCAAACACCTGCCCCGTGATGCATACGATTGGGGTAGAGTCAATCATTGCATCGGCAAGGCCGGTAACCAGGTTAGTGGCACCGGGGCCGCTGGTGGCAAATACTACACCTACTTCACCAGAGGCACGAGCAAAGCCCTGTGCTGCGTGAATGGCACCCTGTTCGTGGCGCACAAGGATATGTTTTACCTGCTCTTTAAAATCATAAAGGGCGTCATAAATAGGCATGATGGCGCCACCGGGATAGCCAAAGATGGTTTTCACATTTTCCTGCACAAGGGCATCCATCACGGCATAAGAACCGGATTGGCTGGTTATTGCTGCTGTCTTGTTTTGCACTGCAGGTGCAGGTATTGCTTGTAATGTTTCCATCTTAAAAATTTTATTTGTATGTAGAAAACGATTTGTTTTTGTTTACTCATTTAAACTTCATCCGTTACGCAGCCTTCGCTCGCATCTTTTACGCATTGCGCATATTTAAACAATACACCCCGTGTAACCTTAAGTGCCGGCTGCTGCCAGACTGCTTTGCGACGTGTAATTTCTTCTGCAGAAATTTTTACATTCATGAGCCTTGTGACCGCATCAATTTCTATAATGTCTCCATCCTGCACTATGGCCAGTGTGCCGCCGGTATGCGCCTCCGGCGTGATGTGGCCAACTACAAAGCCATGAGACCCGCCGCTAAACCGGCCATCGGTGATGAGTGCCACATGCGGACCAAGACCAGCGCCCATAATGGCTGATGTAGGCTTGAGCATTTCGGGCATACCCGGTGCACCTTTAGGGCCTTCGTAGCGAATAACCACTACATCTCCTTTTTGTACACGACCGTTTGCTATGCCTTCTACCAGGTG
The DNA here is from genome assembly GCA_002400445.1 of Chitinophagaceae bacterium UBA4412. Classification (GTDB taxonomy): domain Bacteria; phylum Bacteroidota; class Bacteroidia; order Chitinophagales; family Chitinophagaceae; genus Ferruginibacter. The sequence goes on along the minus strand of DGQO01000104.1, from coordinate 11,241 downwards.
CTTTTCGCCATCAAAGACTTTTGCAGGGCCTTCAAATCTCTCGCCTTCTTTTCCGCTAATTTTAGCCACGCTTCCTTTTTCTGCNNAGGTTTTCAAAAAGGCGTTTACCCGTTACAGTGATACAGTCGCCATGGAGGAAACCTTTTTTTAATAAATACTTCATCACCGCAGGTATGCCACCATGCACATGCAATTCCTGCATCAGGTATTTTCCACTCGGTTTAAAATCTGCCAGTACCGGTGTGCGGTCGCTTATGCGTTGAAAGTCTTCTTGTGTAATGTGAACGTTTACACTTTTAGCCATAGCAATGAGATGCAGCACCGCGTTAGTGCTTCCGCCAAGAATCATCACAAGCGTGATAGCGTTTTCAAACGCCTGCTTGCTCATGATGCTCGCGGGTAAAATATCTTTCTCCATCAAAACCTTTATAGCTGCACCGGCTGCTGCACATTCTGCTTCCTTTTCTGCACTCGTAGCCGGATTAGAAGAGGAGTAGGGAAGGCTCATTCCAAGCGCTTCAATAGCAGCAGCCATGGTATTTGCCGTGTACATTCCGCCACAAGCACCAGCGCCGGGACAACTGTGTTTTACCACTTCTTTGAAATCTTCAGGACTGATGGTGCCTGCGAGTTTCTGGCCAAGGGCTTCAAAAGAGGAGATGATGTTGAGGTCTTCTCCCTTATAATGACCGGGCGCAATCGTGCCGCCATACACCATGATCGAAGGCCGGTTAAGCCTGCCCATGGCCATGATAGCTCCGGGCATATTTTTGTCGCAGCCGGGCACGGCGATGAGTCCATCGTAATAAAAGCCACCGCAAACTGCTTCGATGCTATCTGCAATAATATCCCGGCTCACCAGGCTATAGCGCATGCCATCTGTTCCATTGCTGATGCCGTCGCTAATGCCAATCGTATTAAAGATGAGACCCACCTGGTTGTTTTCCCACACTGATGTTTTAATCAGTTTTGCCAGGTCATTTAAATGCATGTTGCAGGTATTGCCATCATAACCCATGCTGCAAATACCTACCTGCGGCTTCTTCATGTCATCTTCGGTGAGGCCAATGCCATAGAGCATGGCTTGTGCTGCCGGCTGTGTTTCATCCTGCGTTAATACCCTTGAATATTTGTTGAGTGATTCCATGTGTAGTTTCTATTTATATCGAAGCTTCTGCTGTCTTTCTTGTTTTTTCTAGTACCATTTCTTTATACGCTATTTGAATTTTTTTTCCAAGGCTCTCTTCCCAGTTTAGGGGGAATATGTACTCATCAAAACTTTCCCATCCAATTACTTCTGCAGCCGTGCCACAGAAAAAAGCGGCATCTGCCTGCTTCAATTCTTGAATGCTGATTTGTTTTTCGGTCATCGGAATTCCGAGTTCTTCTGCCAGCTCAATAACTGTTGCTCTTGTAATGCCTGGAAGAATATTTCCCAAGGCGGGTGTGAATAATGCACCATCTTTTTCCATGAATACATTGGCACCGGGCCCTTCGGCTACATAGCCATGGATATCTGTAAGCAAGGCCTCATCGAAGCCCGCAGCTTTTGCTTCCTGGCAGGCGAGGATCGAGTTCACATAATGGCCCGATATTTTTGCTTCCACTTTAAAGCCCTTTGGATTGGGGCGTTCGAAAGAGGATAGTTTTATTCTCAGTAATTTTTCTCCCAGATATGCGCCCCAGTCCCACACGGCAATCATCAAATGAGATGTGGTTGCAGGTTGCAGGCTCATGTGAGGCGGGCAGTAAATAAGCGGGCGGATATAGGCATCCTGTAAATCATTTTTTTGCAGGAGTTCATACGTGGCGGAAATCAGGGCTTCATTGTTCCAAGTGTAAGGAATGCCTACACTTTCTGCCGAAAATTGTAGCCGGTCATAATGTTCTCTTGCTTTAAAAATGCGTGTTCCATTCTGAGTTTTATAAGACCTGATTCCTTCAAATGCACCGAAGCCATAATGTAGTGTTTGCCCATACAGATCTGTTTTTGCATCAGCAGCTTTTACAAATGCTCCGTCTAAATAAAGTACCGTGTTTTCGTTATAGTAGTTTGCCATAAAAATGATAAGGTTGTTGCTTTCCTGGGTTATGTTGTAAAACAAAAAAGCCCGACTCTTGAAGGAGTCGGGCTTTTAATATATCTTTTTAGTATTTAATTAAAGTATCCTCCTCCAGAACTAACAGGTATAATAATGACAATGACAGCAATAATAATCGCTGCGATATTTTTAATGTCATTAAATATTTTGTTGTACATCATTTGGAAGCGGTGTACAACGAAATTACCTGTATTTATTTTAAATCAAAGAACTTTTTACTGCTTGCTTTAAAAAATGGAAAAGATCATTTCCATTACCCGGCGATTGAGTTTATATTATTGTTGATTTTCTCATTTCAATATTTTCTTTTCTTATATCCGGGATTTTCCCGCTTACATAATCACAAATCAGTTCTCCCAATGTAGAAGTAGAAAAGAAATTGATAGGTTCAATATCCTTTGTTACAAAGCCATTCTGCAGGCTCCAGGCTACTGCATCTCTTACGAGTGCAGCTTCCTGCGGCATTTGCAGGTGCTCCAGTAGCATAGCTGCGGATAAAATACTTCCGATAGGATTTGCAATATCGGCGCCGGCAGCTTGCGGGTATGAACCATGTATCGGCTCGAACAAAGCAGCGCCTTTGCCTACTGAAGAAGAAGGCAGCAAGCCGAGAGAGCCACTAAGTACNNGGGTAGTCGCCCGCAATGTCCTGCACTACTTTGCGCCACAGGCGTGAAGTTTCCAGTACATTGGCTTTGTCTACCAGTGTAAGTTTTTTTCGTCTTCCAGGCTTTTGTGCAAACTGAAAAGCCAGGTGGGCCACCCGCTCTATTTCTTCACGGGTGTACACACATTCGTCTGAAGCGACTGTGTTGTCTTCATTTACCGATTTGGCGCCAAAATAAATTCCACCGGTGAGCTCACGAAAGATGACAAAATCAACGGACTGCAAGCGGTCTGCCTTTAAGGGGGAGAGATGCTGTAAGCCGCTGTAAGTATTGATGGGCCTGATGTTTGCAAAAAGTTGTAATGATTTGCGCAATTTCAGCAAGCCTTGTTCCGGCCGTACTTTAGCAGTAGGATCGTTATCATATTTTGGATGACCAATAGCGCCAAACAGCACGGCATCACTGTTAAGGCAAGCTTCAATCGTAGCATCGGGCAGGGGATCTCCGGTGGCATCAATGGCCACGGCACCCATGAGTTCATACTGGAACTCAAACTGGTGATGAAACTTGGCGGCAATGGCATTGAGTACCTGCACAGACTGTGCGGTTACTTCCGGGCCGATACCATCACCTTCAATTACTACGATGTGTTTTTTCATTTTTTGTGTACTTAGTTGCGCAGGGTTTATGAATTACTTTTTTGTTCAAATGCTGTGATCTCATCTCTTATGCTCAGCAGGTAATCGATATCATCGTAACCATTGAGCAGGCATGTTTTTTTGTAGGTTGAAATGTCAAACTGTTCCGCATCTCCTGTGGTTGAAATCCTGATCGTTTGTTCCGGCAGGTTCACCTCAAAGTTTGTAGCCGGATCATTCGAAATCGCTTCAAACAGTTTTGCAAGAAAGCCATCACTTACCGTTATGGGTAATAGAAAATTATTGAGCGCATTATTTTTAAAGATGTCTGCAAAAAAACTACTCACTACCACCTCAAAGCCGGCATCTTTAATGGCCCAGGCTGCATGTTCCCGGCTACTGCCGCAGCCAAAATTTTTTGCAGCAACTAAAATGCTTCCTGCATAGCGACTATCATTCAATGGAAAATGGCTGATGATTTCATTTTCGTTATCATTGGCATAGCGCCAGTCCCGAAATAAATTTTTGCCAAAGCCTTCCCGGCTCGTGGCCTTCAGAAAACGGGCAGGAATAATCTGGTCTGTGTCTATATTTTCAATATTCACCGGCACGGCAGAGGAGGCTAGTGTGCCGCCCTGGCTAAATGCTGATTTTTGTTTTATAACTTGATTGGTGCTCATACAATTCGGTGTTTAAGAAAATGCCAGGGGCGAATGTTCATGAATGTATTCTCTTACATCGCCTACTTGCCCTGTTATGGCTGCAAGAGCTGCTGTGAGGGGACTGGCCAGGAAAGTTTTTGAACCTGGACCCTGCCGCCCTTCAAAATTCCGGTTGCTGGTACTTATACAATATTTACCTGCTGGTATTTTATCTTCATTCATACCGAGGCAGGCGCTGCAGCCTGGCTGGCGTAGCCGAAATCCTGCGGCTTTAAACACCTGGTCTATCCCTTCTTCAATAGCCTGCTTTTCTACTTGCTTGCTGCCGGGCACAATCCATACTTCCACACCAGGTGCTTTTTGTTTTCCTTCTACAAATNNTGCGTCTTGCTGCAAGCCCATATACTCCAGCGCCTTTCGGAAAGACGCTTTCTCATTTTCATCCAGCGCACGATCTGAAGGAATTGCTGCATCAACGGCAATGCCCATTCCTGGATTGGTACCATAGGTTATCATGGGCTTAATATCGGCTGCGTTCATTTGGAGTTCTGTATCAAAATGCGCATCTGCATCGCTATTTAAATTTTTCCAGGTAGCAAGCGCAGCGTCCCATGCTGCATCTTTGGGTGCAAATAGCCGACCTTTTACATAGTTGAAAGTCACGTCATCTGGTGCTATAAGCCCGCAGCGGGCGCCCATCTCAATGCTCATGTTGCAGATGGTCATGCGTGCCTCCATGGACAGGGAACGGATAGCGGAGCCTGCAAATTCAACAGCGTAGCCTGTGGCACCGCTCGCACTTATTTGAGAAAGAATATATAATACAATGTCTTTGCTTAATACGCCGGGGGCGAGCGTGCCCTCGATATTGATGCGCATCATTTTGGGTTTTGTTTGCAGCAGGCATTGTGTGCTCAGTACCATTTCTACTTCACTGGTGCCAATGCCAAATGCAATGCTGCCAAAGGCGCCGTGGGTTGAAGTATGACTGTCTCCACATACCACCGTCATTCCGGGTTGCGTAATGCCAAGCTCCGGACCAATCACATGTACAATACCCTGGAAGGGATGACCAAGACCGTAGAGTTCAATGCCATGCTCGTCACAATTCTTTTGCAATGTTTCTACCTGGATGCGGCTAAGCGCTTCTTTAATAGGCAAATGCTGGTTGATGGTAGGTACATTGTGATCTGCGGTAGCTACCACTTGCCTGGGCCTGAAAACTTTGATGCCTCGCTTGTTCATGCCGGCAAAAGCTTGCGGGCTTGTTACTTCATGAATCAGGTGTTTGTCGATGTACAATACAGCAGGTCCGTCTTCAATAGTGGTTACCACATGCGTATCCCATATTTTTTCAAAAAGTGTTTTGCCGCTGGTAGTTGAAGATGCTGTGGACATTGCTGCTAAATATTTTTAAGGTTGATTTCTTTTTTGGTTTTACCAATTTGTCAGGCTGCTACCAGTTTATGCTGCTTTGCCATTTGATGCAGGTCTGTATCTTCTACTTCCTTTTTGCTGTCTGCCACTTTCAAGAATTCGATATATAATTGGTCAACATCATTGCGGTCAAACGCATAACCAAGTTTTAAGAACCGGTATGCCAGGGCACTGCGGCCACTCCTGGCCGTGAGTACGATGCGGGAACCTTCTGCGCCCACTTCTTCCGGGGCAATTATTTCGTAAGTCTGTGTGTCTTTAAGAAAGCCATCCTGGTGAATACCGGAAGAATGTGCAAAAGCATTGCTTCCTACGATTGCTTTATTCGGTTGCACCGGCATGCGCATAATATCAGAGACCTGCCTGCTTATAGGGTTGAGTTGTGTATTTTTAATACTGGTATAATAGCCAAGGTCTCCATGTTGTTTCAGTATCATCACCACTTCCTCCAACGCTGTATTACCAGCTCTTTCTCCCAGCCCATTGATGGTACACTCAATTTGTCTTGCACCGTTCAGTACGCCTGCTATCGAATTGGCCGTGGCCAGGCCAAGATCGTTATGACAGTGGCAGCTTAAAATAGCTTTGTCAATATTTGGAACATTATTGATGAGGTATGCCATCTTTTCGCCATACTGGTGTGGCAGGCAATAACCCGTTGTATCTGGGATATTTACCACACTTGCGCCCGCAGCAATTACAGCTTCTACTACACGGGCAAGATATTCATTGTCTGTACGGCCTGCATCTTCAGCATAAAATTCAACTTCTGCTACATGATTACGGGCCCATTTAACGCATTGTACTGCACGTTGTAAAATATCTTCCCTTGTGGAATTGAATTTACTTTTGATATGAAAATCGGAAGTGCCAATACCTGTATGAATTCTTGGATTTGCAGCAGATTTGAGCGCCTGGGCAGCTACTTCGATGTCATTTAATACAGCCCGTGTAAGCCCGCACACTGTTGCATTCTTAATCACTTTACCAATTGCATTTACAGATTCAAAATCGCCGGGAGACGAAACGGGAAAGCCTGCTTCGATGATATCTACCCCAAGATCTTCAAGCGCAAGCGCCAGTTCAATTTTTTCGGTTTTATTTAATTTGCAACCTGGTACCTGTTCTCCATCCCGGAGAGTAGTGTCAAAAATGTGCACTTTTCCTGAAGCCATGATACAATTTGAATAATGATGGATAAATACGCTGCACCTATCTTTGTGTGCCGCCCTTACATCTGTGGCAGATGAGGCACCAAATTACCCATGACAGGCAGAAAATGGAAAACTAATTGAAAGAAACATTACGCATTTTAAAGTGGAATTTTTACACTGAAACGTAGTGGTAGAAAGGGTTTTAAACAAAAAGAAATACGATGTTCAACCGGCAGAATGATGCCTTATTGCAAGTTATAAAATCGCTAAGCAAGAGTGAAAAGCGGAATTTTAAGCTCTTTGTGCGGCGAAACAGCGGAAGCGAGGAGCTAAAAACCGTGTTGCTGTTTGATGCCCTTGATAAAATGCAGGATTATAACGAAGCCGTATTATTAAAGAAAACGCCTTCTATTTCCAAAGGCCAGTTGAGTAATATAAAAGCCCAGCTTTACCGGCAGATTTTAAACAGCCTGCGCACCATAAGGGATGAAGAGAATATTGACATGCAATTGCATGAGCTGATGGATCATGCCCGGATACTTTACAACAAAGGATTGCATTTGCAGGCATTAAAAATCCTGGAGCGTTTTAAGGAACTCGCCCGCAATTATCAGCAGGTGACCTACCTGCAGCAGGCATTATTTTTTGAAAAGAAAATTGAATCCTTGTATATCACCCGGAGTATGCAGAACAGGGCAAACCAATTGACAGAAGAAAGTGATAAGGTGAACACAGGGCTTTCTATGGTGAATCAACTGAGCAACCTCGCCCTGCAATTGTATAGCTGGTATATTCAGCATGGGCATGCCCGGAACCGGCAGGATATGCAGGACATTTCGCAGTATTTTAATGAAAACCTGCCGGAAGAAGCCCTGCATGCACCAGGCTTTTATGAAAAAGTTTATTTATACCAGGCGCTGTGCTGGTATGCCTTTATACGACTTGACTTTATTCAATACTATCGGTACAGTCAAAAATGGGTAGATACTTTTACGTCAAATCCCCAAATGTTGAGCGTAGAAACGGCCATGTACATCAAGGGAATGCACAATCTCATGAGTGCCCATTTTGACCTTGGCAATAGCACAAAACTTGCTGCCTGCATCATTGAATTTGGCCAGTTTTCCCGGAGTAAGATTGTAAAGCAGAGTACCAATAAAAGGATACTTGTTTATCAATATTTGTACACCGCCCGGTTGAACCTGCATTTCCTTGAAGGAAGTTTTGAGAAAGGCCAGCGGATGGTGCCGTTCCTGGAACGCATGCTGCGGCAATATGGCCAATACTTAGACGCACACCGGGTGTTGGTTTTTTATTACAAGATAGCCAGCCTTTATTTTGGCAGTGGGCATTATGGAGAAGCCATAGATTACCTGAACAGGATTATTAACAGCAAAGCAGATCTGCGTACAGACCTGCAGTGCTATGCAAGATTGCTGCATTTAATTGCACATTACGAATTGGGCAATTTTGATTTGCTGGAATACCTCATCAAATCCGTGTACCGTTTTATGGCTAAGATGGATAATTTGAGTAGGGTAGAAGAAGAGGTGTTTGCATTTCTCCGGAGAAGTTTCGTGGTGGGTGCTCACGCACTCAAACCCGAGTTTGAGAAACTAATTGAAGTGTTGCGGCAGTATGAAGGCAATCCGCTTGAAGCCCGGGCCTTTGCATATCTTGATATTATTGCCTGGCTGCAAAGTAAAATAAGTGGGGTGACTGTGCAAGAAATTATAAAAGGGAAGGATCGGGGGAAGAGATCGTAGGTTTTTGATCAAAGGGATCATTTATAAAAAAATGCCTCAGTTTTTGACTGAGGCATTTTTATGAAAAAGCTTTAGGGCTCTATCCCTGCACTCTTCTTTTCTCTAACATTTTATCTAATAGGAGGAACATTTTTTCTGAAGCACTCTTTACGCTTTTGTGCAAACTATCGCTTACGGT
>DGQO01000104.1:0-2511 GCA_002400445.1 Chitinophagaceae bacterium UBA4412 | reverse complement strand
ATGCCGGGCTTATACGCCCGATGGCAGCAAATACCCCGGTGAGGCAAGGTGCGCAGATGCGTGCCGGAGTATGGCAACAGCGGGACCAATGCTAAAGAATGCGATAATGCCGGCGTACATGATCTTGTGCTTTGCGTTTCGATTTTTGGCATCATTTGCAGATCGTAAAATTTAAAAATGGCAAGAAAAAAAATTGGCATGGCTTTTCCAGCATTAGCATAAAACAAAAATGATGGATAAGAAAGCAGACCAATCAATAAACACGAACGATTTGCCAGAGCAAGTGTTCCAGGAGAAACAAATATATCAGCATCCACAACCGCAGGATGAAGGTGTACCGCTGCACCGTGAAGATGAAAGTGGAAACCCCGCAGACACGGCAGGGAATGAAAAGGATAAAACCAGTAAAGTTGAAGGATTGAACGAGCGGCATAGAGATGACGCAGAAGGAATTCTTTGAAGTTTTTAGGCATGTGGGTAAAGCAGAATTAAACTCTTCATGCAGCGCTATGCGGCTGCTGGTATGCAGCCGTTTAAAAAAGGAATGCGCAATGTTTCGTTGCTAAATAAGCGGCTTAGCTATTTTCAAGAATTCGCATTAATTCTCTAAGCAATGGCGCCTGGCCAGGGATGATTTTTTCCACTGCAAAGGCAGGTGGAAACCAGGCTGCTTTATCTACTTCAGGAACCAATATTTTCTTGCCGGAATGAGGTGGCCACTCCAGTTCAAACACATTGCTCTTAATAATGCTTACGTCTTCATCTTGGGCTAGAGCCCAGGCCAGTACTTGTTTTTGTGGATTTTGCTGCACGGGTTGCAGTTCAATGAAATCTCCTTTTGCTACAATGCCCGTTTCTTCCTTTACTTCCCTTACGGCTGCAGCAAGCGGATCTTCATGGTCGTTGAGTTCGCCTTTGGGAATGCTCCAGGAACCCAAGTCTTTATTTTTCCAGAAAGGACCGCCAGGATGCACCAACAAAAACTCAAGGCCTGCCACAGTAAATCGATACAGTAGCAGGCCCGCACTTTTCTTCATCGTCAAAATTACTTTATGGTTTCACGGTTCCTTCTATGGAATCGTCTAATGTTTTGCCAATGGCTGCACCCACCATGCGTTTGAAAAACCCTACAGCCATATTATGTTTGGTATCCCAATAATATCCTTCGAGCGGTCTTACTTTTAAAACAGTGATTCTCGGATCGTCCTTGCCTTCTGTAAACCATGTTTTGTACATCGGATTCCAGAGTTCTTCGATGCGTTGCTTATCTTTTGAAACGGAAGCAGTGCCATAAATATTGAGGTAATCAGAATATTCCGATCCCTGGAAAAGCAACTGCACATGGGCATCAGCTTTGATTTCTGCAATGTGTTTGCTGTCTTCTGCACTAAGAAACCAAATATTTCCCTCGTCGTCTATTTCCTGTGCTGTCATGGGCCGGGTGCTAAAAGCCCGGCCTGTACTAATGTTTGTACAAAAGAAACAGGTAGATGCTTTCTTTGCCAGGGTCTGTATTTTTTCTACAGCGTCTCTCCCTATCAGGTCTTCTTTATTGTCTTCGGGTTGATTTTGATTGATACTATTCATGGTTTGTATTTTCCCCATTTGGTTTCAAAAACTGCTCCACGGGTATTCAGCCATTTTGTGGTACAATTCAAGGAGAATTTGCGAAGGTTCTTTTACAAACCGGACGGGAAGTTGGGCTGCTTGTAGAAAATCCTACACAAGCTATACCCGCATTAAATCTGGCTTCCAGTTTTTGATGCTGCGTTTGATGGTATTGCTACCCAGATTTTCAGCAAGTGTGGCAAGGAGCAGTTCTTTAAACTCTTCATCTGGCGCAAAGCGCAGGGCTGCAATCTGGCCGAAACTTAACTTTGCTTCTGCTTCATCTGCCACCTGGCCAAACAATTGAAAATAGCGCAACCTAAATTCAAGTCTAATGATCCGGTTCTGATTGCCCAGTGCATAGTGCTGACGCATCATGACTGCAAGAAACAAAATGCTAAAACTTAGTATGGCAAATAGGCCGAACTCCAGGCTATGGGTTTCATTTTTAAAAAACTGGCGTGCGCCCCATATGGTAAAAAATAGCATTACAGGAAGAAAAATAAAATGGTAGAGCGGATAAAATTTCCTGTGATTGCTGTAATTCTGGTTAGACATATTATTGTTTTATGGTGGAATTAAAATAGAAGATTTGCTTAACGAATTTCCGGAGCCAGGCTTTTGGTCATGTTGATAAAACTGTCAACGGCAGCATTGAATACGGCTGGTTTATCCAGGTGTGCCCAATGACTTGTTTTATCAATATGCCGTTTCATCAGTTTTGGAAAAAAAGATCCGAGGGTGCCAGGCCTATCGTCTTCACCGTCTGCTGAAACAATTAACACCGGACCATGGTATTTGTTCAGGGCGGCTACATTATCAAAATCAAAATTGCTTTCAATCATTTTAAGGATGTCTTCTTTGTCAAGCTTTTTCATACCATCCCGTTCAGATCGGTTCGTT
>DGQO01000018.1:5076-19109 GCA_002400445.1 Chitinophagaceae bacterium UBA4412 | reverse complement strand
CCATAACTATAGTAATTAATAAATGATTGTTCTGTTGATTCAGGCGTAAAACGCTCACTACCATTTACCCTGCCAAATTTATTTTGGATATCGGGTAGCAGAGGAGCAGAGGGGGCAATCAGAGATGTATTTTTCACAAAAGGCATGGCTGCAATTTTTTCTAAAGCAGCAGCATCTGTGGTTTGTATAGTTACCTGGTTAAGCCACTTAGAAATATTGAGTAAAGTAACGGTACCGGATAAACGAAGGCTATCAAGATACCAGGCGTTTACCGGTAAGTCGGTACTGTCTATCGCAATACCATAACGGGCTCTCCGCTCTATTGCTCGCTGGCTGAGGTATTGCCCAGGTGCGGAAAGCGAGAAAGTTGTGCCAGCTTTGTCTTTAAACTGCACAAGGTACCTGCCAGGCTGAGCATACCCGGTCATTAAAATACAGGAGAATAGTATTGCGCAAGCAAATTTTTTCATGCAGAAATGTTGTAAACACATCACGATTACTGGGTATCATAAGCCCATTTTACCCAAATAGCTCCCCAGGTAAAACCTCCTCCAAAAGAGGCAAGAACAATGTTTTCACCTTTCTTCAATTTTTTCTCCCAATCCCAAAGGCAAAGCGGAATTGTAGCCGCTGTAGTGTTGCCATACTTTTGGATATTAATCATTACTTTTTCCTTTGGAAGGTTCATCCGGTTAGCGGTTGCATCTATAATCCGGAGGTTGGCCTGGTGCGGAACCAGCCAGGCGATATCCTCAGCTTTCAGGTTATTTCTTTCCATAAGTTCGTAGCTGATATCAGCCATCCCTTTTACTGCAAATTTGAAAACCGCCGGGCCTTCCTGGTAAATAAAATGCTCTTTATTGGCTATCGTTTCTGCACTAGCCGGCTTTAGAGATCCCCCAGCTCTCATATAAAGATGTTTAGCGCCACTGCCATCCGTTTTCAGCAGGCTGTCCAGCATTCCGTAACCTTCCGTAGATGGCTCTAGCAATACAGCTCCGGCACCATCGCCGAAGAGGATACATGTTGTGCGGTCNNGTGCTCAAGGCGAATAAAAACCCGGAACAAGCTGCACTCATATCAAAACTGAAGGCATTTGTCATGCCCGTTTTATCGGAAATAATATTTGCTGTAGCAGGAAAAAACATATCCGGCGTCACGGTGGCACAGATAACACAGTCAATTTCAGTTGGATCAATATTCTTTTTCTTCAATAGGTCTTTAACAGCTTCTGCACCCATATCGCTGGTGGCAAGTCCTTCACCTTTTAGAATTCTTCTTTCTTCTACACCAGTCCTTGATTTTATCCACTCATCGTTGGTATCCACCATCGTTTCCAGTATAGCATTCGTAAGTCGGTACTCTGGTACGTATCCGCCCACTGCGGTAATGGCGGCTGTAGTTTTTTGCATGTAACAAATGTTTTAAAATATTCTGCTGTAATTATTTGCGCTGTAAAATTAAGGCTAAAACTGATTCGCCATTTTTTAAGAAAGAGGTGGCAAAATATCCTTATTTTCGCTGTCCTGATTACATTAGCTGAGATATGTACGCATACCTGGATGGAAAATTTACCTTTAAGAGCCCTGCACAGGTGTACGTTGATGTAAACGGTGTTGGTTATGATGTTCACATCAGTTTGAATACGTATTCTGCCATTCAGACCGCAGAAAGTGGTAAATTATATGTGCACCTGCTTGTAAAGGAAGATGCGCACACCTTATTCGGATTTGCCGATCGGGATGAAAAGAATATTTTTTTATTGCTTACCAGCGTATCTGGTGTAGGTGCAGCAACCGCAAGGATGATGTTGTCTTCCTTAAAACCAGATGAAGTGCGGGCTGCAGTGCTTAGTGGCAATGTGCGGATGCTGGAAAGCATCAAAGGAATCGGAAAGAAAACTGCCGAGCGCCTGGTGTTGGAACTGAAAGATAAGGTTGGTAAAATGGCCTCCGTGCAAAGTGCAGAACAGCCGCAGCGAAATACCATGGAGCAGGATGCCTTTATTGCGCTTACCGCCCTTGGAATTTCCCGCCAGCAAGCCGAAATTTCAATTCAAAAAGTAATTCGTACGGAACCCAGTATTACACAATTAGAAGATTTGATAAAAAAAGCCTTAAAAGCCATTTGAGAGAATTTGTACGTTAATTAATTTACTGGATGTTGCTTATCAGAAAATCTATTTTTTTCATACTGGTGTGCTGTGTGGCTGCGGTTCTTTTGTCATTCACAAGTGCAGGTTCAATTGCTGGAAAAAACGCTGCAGTTAAGGTTTTACAGCAGGACACGATACCTTCCGGAAACTACGGAGACAGTCTCCATTTTCCCATACACGATCGCCAGGGAGATTTTATTTCTGGTGCCTCCCGCAGCCCCTACGATTTTTCTCCCTCCAACATTAAAGATTCTGTAGTATACGATGCCATTAACCGGCGCTATATTTTGTATGAAAAAATAGGGGAGCGTTATTACCGTATTCCTGCAACTTATTCCTTTGACGAATACTGGCAAATGCGTAATCGCCAGGCTGAAGTTGAATATTTTAAACGCCGGGCTAATACCACGAGTCTTCTCAATAGAAATCGCTTTACCCGCCCAAAGCTTTCCCTCACGGATAACCTATTCAATCGCCTGTTTGGCAATGGAAAAATTGATATTAGCCCACAAGGTAATGTAGATCTTACGGCAGGCTATCAGGGTCAGCGGATAGACAATCCAACTTTACCAGAGCGTGCCCGAAAAAATGGGGGACTGGATTTTAATATGAATGCCCAGGTGAATGTGAACGCAAGTATTGGAGATAAAATGAAGTTTCCGATCAACTATAACACCCTGGCAAATTTTGACCTGGAAAACCAATTGAAACTTGACTACTCGGGCAAGGATGATGAAATCTTAAAACGTTTTGAAGCAGGAAACGTGAGTTTTCCAAGCCGCGGTACACTTATTCCCGGAGCGCAGCAGTTGTTCGGATTAAAAACGCAACTGCAATTTGGAAAACTTTTTATCACTACTATCCTGGCCAATCAAAAGTCTCAACGCCAAAGTATGGACTTGCAAGGTGGAGCCGCATCTCAGGTTTTTGAAATAAAAGCCGATGAGTATGAAGAGAACCGGCACTTTCTTATCGGTCAATATTTTAGGAATCGTTACAATGCAGTTATGAGTAATCTGCCGGCGGTAGTTACACCCGTGCAGATACTACGCATGGAAGTATGGGTAACCAATAAAAACGGAACGACCACAGAAACCCGTGATGTTGTTGGCTTGATGGATCTTGGAGAGCGGCAGCCTTACTTACCAGCGCCTACAATTAATGTGCTCACAGCACAGGAAGTGCCATCGAACAACACCAATGACCTTTACCAAAAAGTGTTAGGCCAGCCAGACGCCCGCAATCCAGCCATGGTTTTTAATAACCTGGTAAACCTGGGGTTGAGCCCGGTGCAGGATTTTGAAAAAACTTTTGCCCGCAAACTTGATTCTACACAATACAGCTTTAACAGGCAGGCCGGCATTGGTACATTATCATTAAGCCAGCCATTGCAAACAGATGAAGTACTTGCCGTAGCTTACCAATATTCTTTTAATGGCCGTATTTACCAGGTAGGAGAGTTTAGCCAGGATGTGCCGCCAGACAGTACTTCAGCAACACAAAAAGTGTTGTTTTTAAAAATGCTGAAAGCTACCTCACAGCGCCCAACTCTACCCATCTGGAACCTGATGATGAAGAATGTGTACAGCATTGGATACGGTGTACTCACCCCCAGTGATTTTAAGCTGGATGTTCTTTACCAGGAACCCGGCCTGGGTACAAAGCGTTATGTGCCATTTGGTGATCGTAACCAGGGCACACCCATTATTACACTTATTAATTTAGACCGGCTGAACAATCAATTGGATCCGCAGCCGGATGGTGTGTTTGACTATGTAGAGAATTTTACGGTAGTGAGTCCATATAGCCGGATTATATTTCCGGTACTTGAACCTTTTGGCCGAGACCTTGCACAGCAGGTGTACACAACTATTCCTGGCAATGTAAGAGATACCGTTTACTACGCACTTTATGATTCGATAAAAGCTGTAGCACAACAGTATCCAAACTTAAACAGGTTTGTACTCAAAGGCTCCGCTAAAACTTCGGGATCTTCAGACATTAGTATTGGATATAACATTCCCGTGGGATCTGTAAGCGTAACTGCAGGTGGCCGCACTTTGCAGGAAGGTGTAGACTATGACGTAAACTATGATCTTGGCACCATAAAAATTACGAACCAGGCTATTTTGAATGCGGGATTACCCGTACAGGTGAATTCTGAAAACAACGCTTCTTTTGGCCTGCAGCAGCGGGCATATATGGGCCTGCGTTTAGATTACCTCGCTCGGAACACAGCAAAAGAACAGTTTAGCATTGGTGGCACAGTAGTGCGCCTGAGCGAACGCCCGTTTTTTACAAAAGTGAGTTATGGCGAAGATCCTATTAGAAATGCCATGTATGGTTTGGATGTGAACTACCGGAGAGATATGCCAAGGCTTACAAAACTTGTAGACAAGCTTCCGTTCTATAATGCAACAGGCCCTTCTAATATTAATGTATATGCAGAAGGAGCAATGCTTGATCCCGGGCATGCTCCGCAAATTGGCCGTGGTAAAAATGGTATCGTAAACATCGACGATTTTGAAGGCAGTAAGTCTGGGATTGATTTACGTTTTCCCCCTATTAGTTGGGCGCTGGCATCCACTCCTTATGGTGCTACAGACCGGTTAGGCAATTTACTCTTTCCTGAAGCGGCATTAAACAATAGCCTGGATTATGGAAAAAAACGCTCCAAGATTGCCTGGTACCAGATAGAACAAACCCTACAGAATTACCAGGGCACTAATAACCCCATTTCAGATCCCGTACTTCTCAGTGATCCACGGTCGAGACAGGTATTTCAAAAAGAAATATTTCCGCAGCGTACTACGGGTTTCGGCGAAAGCCAACTGGTAACTTTTGATCTTTCTTATTTTCCCAAAGATAAAGGACCGTATAATTTTGAGTCCTCTTCTGCATTCCTGAATGCCAATAATAAATTTACAACGCCTGCCCGTAATTGGGGAGGATTGATGCGTGCTATCGATCAGCCAGACTTTGAAACAGCTAATATTGAATTCATAGAATTCTGGATGCAGGATCCCTTTATCTCTACTCCGCAAAATCCAAATATTGGTAATTCTACCGGAGGTAAATTGTATTTCAACCTGGGTAATGTGGCCGAGGATGTGCTAAAGGATGGCCGGAGATTTTATGAAAATGGACTGCCTACGCCAAATGCTCCTGCACCTGTGGATTCCACCGTGTGGGGCGTGGTGCCAAGAAATCCGATACAAGTAACAACTGCATTTAGTAATGTGCCGGAAGACAGGCTATTCCAGGATGTGGGTTTTGATGGCCTTGATGATGCAGGCGAGAAGAATAAACGACAGGCCTACCTGGCAGAACTTGCTACCGCTTTTGGGACGGGAAGCAAAGCCTACCAGGATGCATTGATCGATCCTTCTTCTGATAATTATCGCAACTATCGGGATAAATCTTTCACCCCAACGGATGGTATTATCGCCAGGTATAAAAATTACAACAGTCCGCAAGGCAACTCACCTATTTCTGATGGTGGAGAGTTTTCAAGTGCGGCTACACTTTATCCTGATGCAGAAGACCTGAACCGGGATAATACTTTAAATGAAACAGAAGAATACTTCCAATATATCGTAGATATTAAGCCAAACATTGCTCCGGAAATGAGTGTGGGCACAAACTATATCGTAGATAAAAAACTCGTAACCGTTAATTTGCCCACTGGCGTACAGCGTAGCGAAACCTGGTACCAGTTCCGTATTCCTATTGGCAGTTATAATAAAAAAATTGGAAATATTCCGGATTTCAAATCTATTCGTTTCATCAGGATGTTTCTCACGGGTTTTGAAGATAGCGTAACCATGCGTTTTGGAACCCTGCAACTCACTCGTAACATCTGGAGAAAATTCCAATATGCTGTAGACTCTTCTGGATTATACACGCCGCCATCATCAAATGATTTTAATGTGGGTGCTGTAAATATTGAAGAGAATGATAAGCGGGTGCCGCTGCCTTATCGCACGCCAAGAGAAATTCAACGTGTGCAAACACTGAGCAATAATGGTGTAAATCTTTTACAAAACGAGCAAGCATTACAATTGCAATTCTGCGACCTGGTGCGTAAAGATGCAAAAGCCGTAATTCAAACTTTTGCTAATCGTGATCTCCGGCAGTTTAGAAAATTGCAAATGTACCTGCATGCAGAGCGCTCTCAGAAATCTGATCCTGCGTCTATTAAAGACAAAGATCTTACTGCTGTGATCCGCATGGGTACAGACTTTGTGAGCAATTATTACGAAATAAGAATTCCACTTATTCTTACACCTCATAGTGCTGCCAGCTTAAATCCTGACAGTGATGAATACAACGATACTTTGTGGAACCCGTTAAACTCACTTGATGTAGACTTGCTTACCCTTACCAGGATAAAGCAGGCCAGGAACCTGAGTAGCCAGCCAATAGGACAGATTTTCCGGCAAGTGCAGGAAAACGGCCAGATCTATTCTGTGATGGGTAGTCCTAACCTTGGTGAAATAAAAGGCGTACTCATAGGCGTAGAAAATTCCAATGGAACAAGCCCGGTTTGTGGTGAAGTATGGGCAAACGAACTAAGGCTTTCTTCCCTGGATGAAAAGGGTGGCTATGCCGCACTGGCCAGGGTTGATCTTGCGCTTAGCGATTTAGGAACAGTATCGGTTTCGGCTAATATGCATAGCTCCGGATTTGGAACACTGGAGCAAAGAATAAATGATCGTTACCGGGATAATTTCCTGCAATTTGATGTGGCGGCAAATTTAGAATTAGGTAA
Organism: Chitinophagaceae bacterium UBA4412; assembly: GCA_002400445.1. Lineage (GTDB taxonomy): Bacteria > Bacteroidota > Bacteroidia > Chitinophagales > Chitinophagaceae > Ferruginibacter. The sequence continues at coordinate 12,183 of DGQO01000018.1, read as the reverse complement.
ACTTTTGCCAAAGAGTACCGGCATCAGTATTCCCGTTTACGCTGCATATACCCAGTCTACCAGCACACCGGAATATGATCCCTATGACCAGGATTTAAAATTGAAGGATAAAACGAAAAATCAAAGTCGTGCTACTAAGGATTCTATCCGGAATGCCGCCATTGATTTCACTTCGATCACTACGCTCAATTTTACGAATGTGCGCAAGAACCGCACAACCGATAAGAAGCCGAAGATTTATGATATTGAAAATTTTGATGTGAGCTACTCTTACATCAAAACTTCTTCTCATAACCCATTAATAGAATACAATGATGTGGTAAGGCATCGTGCAGCACTTGGTTATAATTTTGCGCCCAGACCTAGATACTTTGAGCCTTTTAAAAAGGTATTTGCAAAAACCAAACATCACTGGTTTGATTTGCTCAAAGATTTCAACCTAAACTTACGTCCTTCGCAGCTTGCTTTCCGGGCAGATTTGAGCCGGCAGTTTGGCGTGATCAGGGCAAGGAGTGTAGGTACGTCTAAATACGCAATACCGGAAACTTATGATAAGTATTTCGTGTTTCAGCGGGACTATATTATGCGGTGGACTTTTAACCGCTCAGGTTCGCTGGCGCTCGATTATACAGCCACAAATAATAGCAGGGTAGATGAGCCCTTTGGCCGCCTTGATACCAAAGAAAAGCGGGATACCATGTGGCAGAACCTGCTGCGTGGCGGAAGAAATACCCTCTTCAATCAAACGGCTAATTTCTCATATGCACTACCCACTTCAAAACTGCCGCTCACAGATTGGACTACCGTAAACCTGAAATACCAGGCAGCTTATCGCTGGATTGGTGCTTCCCGCCTTGCAGTGGAGTTAGGTAATATTATTGAAAATGGTCAGCAGAAAGAAGCCAACATGCAACTGGATTTTAACCGGCTGTATCAAAAATCAAAATGGTTGAAGCAACTTGACGTTCCGTCAAAAGACGAGGACCGTGATAAATGGAAAAACAGGATTACAAAAGTGCGGGATAGCGTTACTTTAAAAAGCGGTAAAAAAGTTGTGCGTACCCGCCGTATTGTAGATCAGACTGCCGTTCCATATCTCGGCACCGGTGCAAGAGTATTTGGCAAGTTGCTCACTAGTATAAAGAATATAAATGTTACTTATTCCGAAGACGCTAACACGAGGCTGCCAGGCTATATGGACAGCACCCAATTCTTTGGGGAGAATTTCCGAAGCGGGGCGCCTGGTTTTGATTTTATCCTCGGCCATCAACCGGATACCAACTGGCTAAACCGAAAAGCCGCTAAAGGTTTGATCACTAAAGACACGAATTTTAATTATCTCTTTCAGCAAAGTTATAACCAGCGCCTTACTTTAAATGGACAGGTAGAACCCGTGCGTGACCTGATTATTACCGTTAACCTCACGAAGTCTTTCAACAAAAGTTATAATGAAACTTTTAGGTTCATCGATACAACCGGTGGTACGAACAGAACTTTCCAACACCTGAACCCTTATACCGGTGGTAGCTTTGACGTAAGCTACATTGCTTTCAAAACTTTGTTTGGCAAGTTTGATCCAAACAGGGTATCAGAAACTTTTAAAACTTTTGAAGCTAACCGTATTATTTTGTCTCGAAGGCTCGGTCAAAAGAACCCTTACACACAGGCCCAGGTGCAGCCGGATGGTTACTATCTTGGATATACGAAATATGCAGTGGATGTACTTATTCCATCTTTTATTGCAGCATATACCGGGCAAAATCCGGAAAACGTTTCCCTCATCAAACAAAGCAATGCAAATACAAAATCTAATCCTTTCAAAAATATTTTACCAAGGCCAAATTGGAAATTAGATTACAACGGGCTTACCCGTGTGAAAGGATTTGATAAGGTGTTCACTAATTTCACTTTATCGCATGGCTATAATGGAAGTCTGAGCATGAATGGGTTTACTTCGGCCTTACTTTACCAGGATGTATCACAGTATGGGTATCCCTCTTTCTTAGATACGGTATCTAATAATTTTATTCCATTCTTCCTTGTGCCAAACGTAACGATACAGGAGCAGTTTGGTCCGTTGGTTGGTTTTGATATGATGTTTGTAAATCAGTTACAGGCTAAGTTTGAGTATACCAAGAGCCGTACCCTCAGCCTCAGTCTATACGATTACCAATTGAGCGAAGTGCGCAGTACAGAATTTGTAATAGGTGCCGGCTACCGCAAGCGGGGACTTAAATTATTGGCAGGACTTAAGCTGCCTAAATTCCTTGATAAAGATGGCAAAGGCAAGCTCGATAACGAAATCAACTTCCGGTTAGATCTCCGCATAAGGGACAACGTAACGGCTAATAGCCGCCTGGACCAGGATAATAATTTTGCCACCGGTGGTAGCAAGGAAATAACTATTACACCTACTATTGATTATTTCCTGAACAACCGGGTGAATTTGAAACTTTATTTCGATCAGCGCAGGGTGACGCCTTACATCTCATCAAGTGCACCTACGGTAAATACAAGGGCCGGTGTGCAGGTGAGAATATCGCTGGCACAATAATTTAATGGGGCTTTCTCAAAGGATGATTTTCTTTCGCATCTGTTCATTCAAATGCTGCAGGGAGAAGACTTTTGAGAGAGCCTTTTTTTATCAGTCTCTTTGTTTTTGGAAATACAATGCAATGCTTTCCTGGCAACTAAGATTACAAACTTGTACAATTCTTTTTGTGCCTGTGGCAGAAATGGGTTTAAAGGAAATGGCTTCAGTATTTGTATGTGGTAAGAGAAGAGATTGTTCCAGCCATTCTTATGCACCTGAGTAAATGAGAGAGAAATTTACTGGGCTACTTTTTTCAGCAACATCACATAACCACAAAGATTTTTTTTCTTCTTTTTATTTACCTGTACCGGTTTAATCATGTGATATTCTGAAGACCTGGGAATATAATCGTAGCGGATAACATTTCCATCCACATCACCCCACATCTTTTTTTGGTAAACGACCTGTCGCTCACTCCAGTCGAACATCCGCACTTCGTAAAGTTTCGATTCCGGATCGCCAATAAAAACAAACTGGTACCAACTTCCCTGGGTAAGTGGCACTACAACCGGCAGTTCGTATTCACTCTCCATGGTTACGCTGGCTTCTTTCACCACAATAAATCCCGCTGCAATAAGATTCCTTTTGATACTGTCTGCCTGCTGTCTGATGGTAGCATTATCGCAAGCTGACTGTCTGATTACATTTTGAGCACAGAGAGTATTACCTGCAAATGGCAGGCAAAGGCATAGAAATAAGGCGATTCTGTTGAGGTAAGTAAGCATGAATATTGGAACGGGCAAGCTACAAAATTGCAAGCAGAGCCGCTGCCGTAATGCTACAACGTTTTGCTAATAATCATATTGTGGGGCTGTGCATAAAACAAAGCTAAAAAGCTGTTTGCTTCTTTTATGCTTGTTTTTTGTGATAGTGCGCACTTGCCTGGGCTGTGCAGGTAATTACAAGATCATTGATGCACACGTGCTGGGGTAAACTTGCAGCGTAATAAATGCAATCCGCAATGTCTGCGCCGGTGAGCGGTTCATAGTTTTCATATGTGGCAGCAGCCCGCTGTTCATCTCCTTTGAAGCGTACAAGAGAAAACTCGGTTTCTGCAGCACCAGGGTGTATAGCAGTTACCCGCATGCCATATTGCAGTAAATCTATACGCATTGCCTGACTCAACGCATCTACGGCTGATTTTGTAGCACAATACACATTTCCATTTTCGTACACTTCCTTTCCGGCAATGGAACCTATATTAAAAATATGCGCTGTATCCGCTTTTTTCAGCAAGGGTATTGCAGCTCTGCTCACATATAAAAGTCCATGTACGTTTGTGTTGAGCATTACTTCCCAGTCATCCATGTTTGCCTCGTCAAAATGTTCCTTACCCAAGGCCAGGCCGGCATTATTGATCAGGATGTTTATAGAGGAAATTTGTTCTTGTAAATGAGTAAAAGCTGCAAAGACGGCTTCCCTGTTTTGAACATCAAAACAGAGAATATGCACCCTTACCTGGAATTGTTGTTGTAAGCGTTTTTGTAATTCCGACAATCGCTCTTGCCTGCGGCCGGTGAGTACAAGGTCAAAATTTTCTTTTGCAAATCTTTCAGCGCAGGCTGCCCCGATGCCTGATGTGGCGCCGGTGATAAGGACTGTCTTTCTTTTATTCGTCATTTTGAATTAGATATTTAATATTAAATCGTCGCTGCTTTTTATCTTATCAGCACCAGGTAGCCCTTTTTCTTGCGCAATTCACCTTTATATGTTCGGCCTTCTGCCATCCATACAAAGGTGCCCAAATCCTGTGGCTTTCCTTTATAAATGCCGTTCCAGCCTTTGCCCACTTCAGATGTAGCAAACACCAGTTCACCCATTCGATTGTAAATTCTAAAATAATTGAGCGACTTCATGCCCAGCAAAATGGGCCGTGCAAGATCATTATTCCCATCTCCATTTGGCGTAAAGGCTGTGGGTACATACATATCCGGATCTACCCTGAACACCCGCACATTTATACTGTCATAGCCCATGCAACCGTTGCGATCCGTACCCGTTACAAAGTACCGGATACTGTCTGTGGGGTTGGCTACAGGATTGGCAATGGTTGTGCTGCTTAGCCTTGTGCCCGGCGTCCACAAATAAGTGTCTGCGCCTGTGGCATTTAAAAAGAGCAGTTCGCCATCTACGATGCTGGTATCTGCCGGGCCGGCATTTACATTTAAGGCAGGTACTACGCTTAGCAATACAGTATCACTCATGGCTTTAGGGCATCCCAAAGTATCTGTTACCGTTACAATATACCTTGTATTACCCCTTGGGTTAAGGGCAGTAGGAGAGGCAATGTTCGTAGCATTCAAAAAAGTGCCTGGAGACCAGGAATATCTGCTGCCGCCTGTAGCCGTTAGCGTTACATTTTTGCCAACACAAATGCTGGTATCTCTGCCGGCAAATGCGGGCGGATAAGGCGCTACCGTTACTTTTACATCAGACTGCGCCTGGCATTTTCCAATATTTCCAATAACAGTAAATACAGTGGTTACCGGTGGCGTTGCAAATGGCCGTTGAATGCTGGAGTCGCTGAGGTACCGTGCTGAGGTCCACGTATAATGCAGAGCATCACCGGTAGCACTCAATACGAATCCTTCCGAAGCACAGATAGAAGTATCTGCCCCGGCATCAAGGGTTACGGCTGGTTTTACATCTACGAATACGGAATCATCATTATAGCATCCAAAGGCATCCGTGTACCGCATATAATATTTTGTGGGCAGATCGGGGCTCACTAACGGGCTATTACTTGTTGTGCTGCTGATCATATAATTCGGGCTCCATACCACATTGCCAGGGCCTGATAAATTTTGTAATTGCAGAGTGTCAATTGTACAAATAAGGGTATCGTTAGTGAGGCTAATTGAAGGCTTGGTTCTTACAGTTACGACTACAGTATCTGTACGGGTTCGGGTACATCCTGTTACCCCTACAGCAACAATATATTGCGTGGTAGCAGCAGGTGATGCTGTAGGATTAGGCAAGTTGGTGGCGCTAAGACCGGCAGCCGGCGACCATTGATAAGTTGTTCCGCCAGTGGCAGCAAGTTGTATAGCTGATTGTGATGCACAAAAAGCAGTGTCTTTCCCTGCATTTGGAATAGCTAATCTCGTGACAGGGACATTCACTGTGCTGGTCACCACGCAGTTTTTTCCCCAGCGTGTAAGAAGGCTGTAAGTAGTGGTGGCTGCGGGAAAAGCAACAGTGCTTTGTAAGGATGCATGGAGTACTGATACTGTGGGCGACCATGCCCATTGCAAATGATCTGTTTTATTGGAAGATCCCGTGAGGATTAAAGAATCTTCTTCGCATATTGTACCTGGGCTGGCACTAATGGCATTGCTTAAGTCAAACTTAGGGATAACACGAACAGAGTCTAATGAACGACAGCCCTGGCTTTCCAGCGTAGCAATGTACGTGGTAGCCACCGTTGGAAACACAGTAGCCACAGCGGTATTTGCATTCAGAATATTTATTGCGGGGCTCCAGGTAACATTTCCTGCGCCGGCGAGTGTCAGTTGCAAACTATCAAGACCGCAATAAGTAGAGTCGGAAGAAATAGCGGTTATAGCAGGTGGTTCCAGCACAACAATGTCACGGGTTATGGTTTGGGTGCATCCTTTACTATTAGAAACCTTAAACTGCGCCTGGTAGGTACCTGCGGCGGGGTATGCATAGCTTGGATTTTTCAAATGACTGGTATCACCCAGCGTACTGGCATCGCCAAAATTCCAGCTCCATGAATTGATCGTTCCATAGTTCGTTGCAGAGGTGTCGTTGAATTGTACGGGCACCCCGGCACAAAATGGAGCATCTACGTCAAAGCCAGGGAAAAAGCCTGGATACACCCCGATTGTCCTGGTGGTGGAATCCGTGCAATTTCCGCCACGATTAATTACAAATTTTATGGTGTACAAGCCGGTGTCTGCATAAGTATAAGTTGGCGCATCTAGTACAGAAGTATCACCAGGGGTAGAAGGATCACCAAAATCCCAGAATACGGTATTTGCCCCAGTACTGCTATGACTAAACTGGATGTTGAACCCATCACAGGTGGTAAGGCTCGGCATAGCAATGGCTTCTGTGGGAATGCAACCGGAAACCTCAACAATTAAATCTTTACGATGGCTGCCTATAAGTAAGCCATTGCGATAAACAGAGATGCATACACACACCACATATTTTCCGCCATTTGGCGCCAGGCCGGAGATAATACCCGTTACCGGGTTGATGCTGGCAGATCTGCCCAATGGATTCGTTCCATTAAAAGGAAATACGTAAGTGATCGCATTATAGGGGGGAGGCTGCGGATCTCTGTAGTCTGCCGCCGCTGCTGCACCGCCATCGTAAGCATTACAAAATGCATAAGAAAGGGAGTCGCCATCGGCATCGGTTGCACTAAAATCGAGGTTAAAATTTGAGTTTGCGCATATAACGGCAATAGGAAGTTTAAATGCAGGACAATTGTCTGTTTGAGGAGCGGGCACTTTGCTTAACCCGGGGATTTCGCAGAGATAATT
>DGQO01000018.1:971-5035 GCA_002400445.1 Chitinophagaceae bacterium UBA4412 | reverse complement strand
GGCACAGCGAGAGGTGTTACAAAATCTTCAACAGCAGCCCAATTATTATTATTGGCAGTACCCGGTACTTTGAGCCCATTATCTTTATTAAAGACACCCACTACATATTGGTTGATAAACACCGCTCCCGTGGGCCCACGTAAAAGAATCAGTCTGATGCGGTATTGCTTGCTGTTTGGCGCTACACCGGGTCCCACATATTCATAGCGCATTTCGCCGCCAATGATATGGGTAGCATTTGCGAACAAAATTCCTGTCATCACAAAAATGATTGTGAGTATAATTCGTTTCATCAATAAACTTTAAGCTGGAAATTAGCCCTCAAATTAAAAGAAATTTGCGAAAATTGGGAATACTGTCTCCATAAGCTCCCTTATCGAATGAGGATAACTGTTCCTTTTCGTTTTATTTTTTTGCCGAGATAATTGGTTCCTTCAGCCTGCCAAACATAAGTACCCGGCGCCTGCTCATTACCTTTAAAGCGCCCGTCCCAGCCATCGCCAATTTTAGTGGATGAATATAAAAGTTGTCCCCAGCGGTTGTACACTTTAAATACATCTAACGATTTCATCCCGATAGCAATCGGCCTGAAGATATCATTACTGCCATCAGCATTTGGACTAAAGCCTGTAGGTACCAGCAAATCCGGGTCAATTTTAAAAACTTTTACGTTGATACTGTCTACATCAAAACATCCCTCTTTATTACTTACTCTCACAGCGTAAGTAATATTATCCAAAGGCTGGGCAAGCGGGTTTAAAATGTTTGGATTGTTCAGCCATGTACCGGGCGTCCATTGATAAAAATCACTACCTGTAGCATTCAATTGTAAAGGCTGACCGAGTACGATACTGGTGTCTGTGGGCCCTGCTTCCGCTTCTATTTTAACCACCGATACAATAATAGAATCTAAAACTGGTTTGGGGCAGCCCAAGATATCCCTTACTTCTACTATATACTTTATTGTAGACCGCGGTTTTTGCACAACAGGATTTTCAATATTGGAGGAACTGAGGTATCGCCCTGGAGACCATTGATAAATGCTGCCACCACTTGCCTGTAATTGGATGGAGTTCCCAAAACAAATTGTTGAGTCTGATCCGGCATTTGCTAATGGATACGGCACAGTGTGTACCACTACCTCATCTGTAGCCGAACATTTTCCAATACTTGCAAATACACGGTAGGTGGTGCTTACTGCAAGGGGAGCAGCCACCGGTGATTGCAGTTTAGGATCATTCAGCATAAGGGAAGGAGTCCAGTTGTAATATAGTGCATCACTAATAGTATTGAGCCTTACACTGTCTGTGCGGCAAATAGTAGTATCTCCCATCGTAAGTAAAGTCACTGCATTTACTACCGATACTTTTACCGGAACTGTAGCGGTGCAGCCATAGGTATCTGCAAAGTAGGCGGTGTAAGTTGTGGTAACGTCAGGACTTACTAAGGGCGTAAAACTATTTACATCACTGATCATATAATTAGGCGACCAGGTGATATTGCCCATCACGGAAGATACTGCCCTGAGTTGCAAAGTATCAATGCTACAGATGAGGGTGTCTGTACTTACGGCCAGTGGTGCTTTATCGGTGATTTGAATCGTTTTCACAATAGTATCTAAGCAACCTTTATCACTACCTACAATTAATGTAACATCATAATTTCCGGGGGTGGCATACACAAACTGTGGATTTTTTACAGTACTCACGTCTGTGGTTGTACCTGCAATTCCAAAATCCCATTTCCAAAAGTTTACTGCGCCATAATTAGCTCCCGTTGCATCATTAAAGGTTACTGGTACAGTTTTGCACATCGGGGCATTGTCTGTAAAGGAGGGATAGAACCCAGGGTAAACATTGAGTTTAGAAACCGTGGAATCTGAGCAAGAGCCTCCTGGATTTACGACAAGTTTTAAATTATAGGTACCAGCCGCGGCATAGGTATGTGTAGGTGAGGCATCTGTACTAAAATTTCCGTCGCCAAACTCCCATCGGAAGGTTTGATTAAGCGGCGAAGTATTTAAATTTTCAAATGTAAAATTGAATCCATCACAGGTAAGATAAGAGGGTTTCAACTGTGCGCCAGCAAAATCGCAGGGTGCAACGCTCACTATAAAATCTTTGCGATGCCTGGTTTTCATCACCCCGGTATTTTTGTCTAAAGACTGCACACAAACGGATACTACGTACCTGCCTGCATCCGGTGCTATACCGGAGATAATTCCTGTGTTTGGATCAATACTGGCCTGCAGACCGAGGGGATTAGCACCACTATAAATTCCGGTATATTGAAGAGGTTGGTAAGGAGGGTTTTCTGGCAGAACGGGGTTCGCATTCATCGTACCTCCGCCATTAAAGCCATCGCAGAAACTATACAGCAAAAGGTCTCCGTCCGGGTCTTCTGCACTAAAATCGAGGGTGAAAGGTTTGTTGTAACAGATGACCGAAATACCCTGGGAGAAACGGGGACTATTGTCGCCTTCTGTAACGCCTAAAACAGATGTGCCGGGAATTACGGCGATATAAGTAGCACCAACATTGTTGGGAATGTTTTCTATACCGTCAATCCGGCAACAGGTTTGAAAAGCNNGGATTCGTAATGCAGGAAGGCAGCGTGTTTAAGGGGAGTTTTTCTGAACTGCCCAACTGCACCGTCCTTGATGTTACAAGTGAAGAAGACCCATTATTAAAAATACCAATGATCACATAGCCGGGCATTTCGGCGCAACTAAAACAATTGTCATCTCTGAACAACCTTAAAGTAATCCGGTAATTTTTAGAATTAGCCGCAGTGCCAGGTCCCAGGTAATCATAGATAATCTCTCCACCCGTAATATGTTTCGCATGAGCGCAAAAACTGGCAGCGACCAAAATGATCAATAGTGTGAGAAATCTATAAATGGACTGTGGCATCACGATTACAAAATAAGCAAAAACAAAGGTAGATCGTCTTATTATACGAAAACAGCGGATAAAAATTGCTGGAGCTTTAACAAGGATTCTGCCGGCTCTTCTAACATGCCTAAGTGACCGCTATGGGTTAAGATATTTACGTGGGCTTCGGCAGGCATCATTGATTGTTGTAAACCTTGCGTAAGCGGGACTATACTATCATGTTCTCCGAGGATAAAAAGTACAGGATTAGCAAATGATTTTAAGACATGCGTTCTGTCTGGCCGGGCCATCATGGCTTCATAAAATTGCTCCAGGGCTGCGGTGCTCATTACAGCGCCTTTTTCTTCAATAGCAGCTATCTCCGAGACATGGTTTTCCGGATGGGCAAACATCCCCGGCGTACTTGTGCGCAAAAAAGCACTTACGCCATTTTTTTTGGTAAACGCTATCGCCTTTTTGCGGGTTTCTTTTTTTTCTTCAGTATCAGCATATGCGCTACTGTGAAATAGACCAAATGCATTCAATTTTTCCGGGTATTTGTCTGCAAATGCCAGGGTAATATACCCACCCATACTATGGCCAATGATGGTACATGTGGAGATTTTTTCATGCTGTAACAAGGCTGCAAAACAAGCTGCATAAGTATCCATACTTACATCCTTTTCTGTGATCATACCTGAGTGACCAATACCGGGTAAATCTGGAACAAGGAGCCGATGCGTCTGGCTAAGGTCGCTAATGAAGTTATCCCAAAGCGTTCTGTCTACACCAAAACCGTGAAGCAGTAAAACCGCATCGCCTGTACCATAGACATCATATTCTATGGTTGCATTTTTAAATTGAAATCTTCTTGTATCCATGCAATATTTTTTATGCGACATACCTGGTGGGAGGCGCCTCAGGTTTTCGAGACCTAAAAATGACATAGCTCCTGAAAATAAGGAGCAACACAAAAGGAATCATCGCAGGATTTAATTTTTGTGGCAAAAAATACCAGGCACATAACAACAAAATGCCTGCCACGGCAGAAAATCCAAAATATTGTTTTACCCAAGACAAGTTTTGTGTTACTAAAAATGAAAAGAAAATATGGGTAGGTAAAGCCCAAAGGAGGTTATAATTGTTTTTGGTCATGCTATGATCCGTACCTACCCACATGAAGATGAGGAG
>DGQO01000018.1:0-962 GCA_002400445.1 Chitinophagaceae bacterium UBA4412 | reverse complement strand
TCTTTTCCTTTTGGATATCTGGTAAAGTGTATAATTTTTTATTAGACTTTACCAGGCTGGTATTTTTTACGCTGTCTAATGCCCGCATCAAATTATCTGGTAAAAATTCCTGATCCTTTGCGGTCATTACACCATCCGTTTTAGCACCGAGTAAAATGTCGATACCTAATTTGCTCCAATGTTGTTGCCCCGCATCGAGGTATTGGTGAATGGCCTGCCGGAATGTGGTATTCAAAGGCATTACGGCAGGTAAAATGGGTGTGGGGCTTTTCGCTCTTTCAATCAAATCCCGCAATCTTGTGGTACAGTTGTCAAAGAAAAAATCATACTGGTAATATTTATTTTCTTCCTGTAAATTTTGAATAAGTGCGTGATTAAGTTGCGTTTTTTCTACGGCTGATAAATTTAAAAGTTGTTCCCGCATTCCTCTATTGGTAAACTGATAGTCAGCCTGGAAATCAGGGAAGTATGCTACGGATAAATAATACAACAATTTGCCCCTTACAAATTTTACATAGAAGCCATCATCATCAAAATTAAATGTACCATAGTTATACACGATATCTGTAACTGCATTACTATCTGTTACACGTATTGCGCTGTGGCCAAAAAGCGAATAGAGTTCATCGCCCGGAGTGCAGGTGAGTAGGGAAATGCGCAGGCGGGAACTGTCTTGCGCCGATGCAGCTACAACAAAAAACTGCAAGGCAATGAAGCTGAAAAAGAGGCGTGTAATACTTTTCATTTACCTGCTGTAGTTAGGAGCTTCACGGGTGATTTCAATATCATGTGCATGGCTTTCTTTAATGCCCGCATTGGTAATTTTTACAAACTGGGCCTGTTGCAAAGCCTTAATCGTCTCGGCACCACAATAACCCATTCCTGCTTTGAGACCGCCCGTAAATTGGTGAGCCACTTCACGAAGGCTTCCTTTATAAGCTACACGGCCTTCAATACCTTCA
>DGQO01000134.1:965-2851 GCA_002400445.1 Chitinophagaceae bacterium UBA4412 | reverse complement strand
TCGGAAATTTTTGCCCCTTTTATTTTGGTGGAGGGCAACGTTGCCTGCAATACGGGAACGCTTGCCAGGTCATCCTGCGTAAAGCCCGGAATAGGCGTTGTTTCATAAGAAAGTACGTTACCGGCAAAGTGAAAACCGCTAAGGAGATCCATCACCCGGAAGGCCGTGTCTTTATTTTGAATAATATTATTGAGCACAAACACGTTTTCCGGAATCTGAGANNTTGCCTGCAATCACCGCATCTTTTGCCGCAACATACCGGTTTGCCGGCGAATTGGGCACACCATTCATGATGGCAAGTGGTGCCCTGAAACCGCTACCAGTGCAGCCATACAGGAAATTATTCACCACCCATTGCCCGTTGTTAATTACCCTGATGCCGCCGGTTCCATTCTTGCCATTGCCCAGGAAAATATTGTTCTTTACGGTATTATTGTCACCATGCCGCAGTACCACAGAACCCTGGCTTTCAAAGAAAAGATTACCCGCTATAAGGTTGCCACCTGATTTGATAGAAACGATTTCCGTTTCTCCATCGCAGTGTTCAAAATAGTTGTCTGTAATGCGCACGTTTGCGTTAAACGTAGCATGCTGAGATACACCTACCCGTATCATTTCTCCGCCATTACTGCCCAGTGGTATGCGTGGCCCAAAATGATTGTGATCTATGGAGTGATTGGTTTCCCTGCTGCGCTCATCATCCAGGAGTACTGCCAGCAGCACACCCATATTCAGTTTGCCGGAAAAGTTGCAATGATCTACCCGGTTGTTTTTACCATACAGCGCAATCCAATAATTTTCCTCCATACGCATTTGGTTATTGAAGTTGTCGATGCTGCAATTGGTAAGCCGGCAATTATTGGCCAGGTTATTTTTATCAGATCTAAAACTCACCACGGCATCTTTTCCTGCACTGCCGTTGGTAAATCTGAGCCCACTAACCACTAACCATTTTCCACCAATACGCAGGCTCGACTTTCCTTCTATAAACACACCGTCCACGTCAGCAGCCATCACCACGATGGGCTTTGCAGCAGTGCCCACACTGTTCAGTACAATTTGCACGTTTTTCCACCATCTGCCCGGCAGCATTCTAATAGTATCCCCGGGCTTTGCCGCAGCAGCAGCTTTGTGCAGGTCCTGCAGGTTAATCACGTCAATATTTCTGGCACTGCTTTGCATTGCGCTAAATAGGAAAAGAAGAAGAAGGGTTTGTTTCACGATAAAATATTTTACACCCGCAGGGCAGATGATGAAATGTTTAATATTATGGTTGTTTCGCAGCTTCACTGCTCATGCTACTTTCCCGCTTTTGCCGGGAAGCGTAAAGAGGATTCTCTTGCAAACAGTTTGGGCTTAAGCACCCGCTCTGCACTGCGCATGCCCTCATAATCATGCATGGCTTCTATAAATAGTTTTGCTGCTGCTTTGCCTAAATCAAAACTCGGTTGTTCTACACTACTGATCATGGGCGTTACCAGGCTTACCACGGGTTCATTATTAAAACCCACGAGGCCAATATCGCCGGGCATTTTTAATCCTCTTTTCTTAATGGAAAGCATGGCACCGATGGCCATCCGGTCGCTGATGGTAAAAATAGCATCTGGTCTTTTTTTCATGCTGAGAAGCTCTTCAGTAGCAAAGAAAGCATAGTCCTGGTTGAAGTCGCAATGCACAATAAGTGCCTGATCAGGTTTCACCTTGTGCTTCCGATGCGCCGCCAGGTATCCGTCTAACCTTGAATTGCTGATGCCCAGGTTTTTAGGTCCGGCCAGGATGGCTATGCGTTTGTAACCTTGCTCCAGCAAATGATCTGTAGCCAGGAAACCACCTTCTTCATTATCGAGCCGCACACTTGGGATTTGTAAATCGGGAATCAGCCGATC
>DGQO01000134.1:750-949 GCA_002400445.1 Chitinophagaceae bacterium UBA4412 | reverse complement strand
GGCCAAAAGATTCATTGCTCTGGCATACCATTACAGTATAACCTGCTTCCAGCGCCACTTCATCAATACCTCTTACCATGCTGGCCAATACATAATCCAGGTTTGGCACAATTACGCCAATGGTATGTGTTTGCTGCTTGCGTAAGCTAAGCGCCAGTTGATTGGGCTGGTAGCGCATCTCTTCCGCCAGGTTTTTTAC
>DGQO01000134.1:0-696 GCA_002400445.1 Chitinophagaceae bacterium UBA4412 | reverse complement strand
TTATTCAATTCCGGTAAAACCGGTAACGTTACCGGTTTCGTTCTCGGATGTAAATATTTCAAAACTGATTAACGTTTAGGAGTATCTGTTGAATATCATCCAATAATACCGGTTTAAAATTAAATATTGACAATCGGGTATTAAAGCGGGTTACCAACTTATAAGGGTTACTATTGCCCCAACAGAGATTGCTTCGCCAGGTCCATATTGGCCCTCCATTTTATACACGATTCTTATTTTAAAGAGGAGCATCTATAAAAACCATCAACTATGCATACAGAAAAATCACTCCAGGGAAAAGTAGCCATCGTAACCGGCGGCGCAAGAGATATTGGCCGGCAGGTAGCTTTGCAACTTTCAGCAGCAGGCGCAAAAGTGTGTATCAATTATTTAAACGACCCGGCTAAAGCAACAGAAACGGTGAAGCTGATTGAAGCTGCAGGAGGTTCTGCCACAGCGGTGCAGGGTGATATGACCAGTGCTGCCGATGTGAAGGCGCTCGTGAAGCATTGCACTGCGGAGTTTGGTCAAACTATACATGTACTTGTAAATGTAGTGGGAGGTTTGATGGGCCGCAAATTGCTGCCAGACCTTGACGAAGATTTTTGGGATGCCGTGATGGATGTGAATTTAAAATCGGTGTATCTCGTAACCCGTGCCGTGCAACCACAAATGACGGAAGGCGGTGCTATTGTA
>DGQO01000133.1:14280-15197 GCA_002400445.1 Chitinophagaceae bacterium UBA4412 | reverse complement strand
ACGGCGAAGGCAGTCTGAGAGAAAGAATACCAAAACACATCATACCCCCTAAAACTTCGGGCAGCGTACGGCATTCTGCGCACTGTTATCCCGATCTAAAAACTTCTGCCAGGTTAGGGAAACTTCAAATCCTCCGCGGCCACTGCTTGCTGCTTTAAGCTGAGAAATATTTACATCATAACTTAGGGCAATCGCCAGGCTCTCTACGTCTAATTTAACTACCGGCACAAGGGCATCATTCCAGCGCAGGTAAGCACCTCCATGAAATACATAATGTGCATCATCAGGCGCATCAAGCTTCATTGAGTAAAGCATGCCTGCAAGCACTTCTGTATATGCACCCTGTGTAGTATAATCTGCTTCAAAACTGAGGTAAGTATATTCACTCGCATTCATACGAACACCTATGGAGCCTACCCACTTTGGTGTCATCTCTACCTTGCTTGCCGTATAAAAATTAATTTGTTTTGCTTTATTAAAATGATGATAACCTAAGCCCAGATAAAAATTATTATCTGCTTCGTATCCAAAAGAAGAATTAAAACTCATGCCTACGCTGCCATCAAAATAGTTGTACCCGTTTTTATTAAATCGTTCCCCATTGTCGGCAAGTTCGTCGTAAGCCGTGCCATTATACTGGCTGTTGGTTGTTATTTTAGCAAGGTCTACCCTGCGCTGTACGATGCCACCCATCAACCCAAGAGAGAGATACATATTTCTTTCCTTGCTTAATGATTTATGGTAATTAAGCGCCGGCAAAAAATGAGTAGAGGTTAGGGCTACCGTTCCTGCCCGGTCATACAAGACCTGCGCACCCAGGGTGATAAAATCATCGCCTTTACCAAGAGCAGTTTTATATTCTACATTTACAGAGCCGGTTTTATAGGCATTGGCTACAGCATTATATTGAGATCTGA
>DGQO01000133.1:11891-14275 GCA_002400445.1 Chitinophagaceae bacterium UBA4412 | reverse complement strand
GGAAAAATAGTGAGGTGGTTTTCATTAGTATATTTTTTTAAGCGCACATAGCAGTTAAAATTTCTTTACCTGATCAAAGCAATATCTCCTTTATAAATCATCACGGTATTGTTGTCGCACACAATCTCAATCATATAAACAAACACATCAGATGGCAATTGCTTTCCCTTAAAACTGCCATCCCATCCGCCGCTGGCATCATTGGGTTGCATGTGCGCATTGTCAAATACAAGCTCACCCCACCGACTAAATACTTTTGCGGATTTTATGGTAAACAATCCGGTGCCGCGGGGGTAAAAAATTTCATTTACGCCATCTCCATTGGGAGAAAATGTATTTGGTATAAAAACATTGGCACCATTGCACAGCACATTCACCGTGAGCTGGTCTGAAGCAGCGCATCCACCGGGATTGCGGGCTTCCACCTTATATTGCGTGGTTTGTTTTGGCTTGATATCGATAGACGGAAACTGGCTGCGGAAAATGCTTCCGGTTGGAGACCAGTACACTTCCGTTACATCTGCAGAAATCTTAGGCGTAAGCGTTATAGACTGGCCTACATTCATCGTAATATCTGCACCCGCTTCCACTGTGGGAACCGGATAAACCCGGATGGGAAAATAGGCAGTGTCTTTAAAGCATCCTGGTTCGTCGCTGCCAATGGCCATGTATGTTGTAGATACTGAAGGTCCGGCTTTTACCAGGGGCATATTGGCAGTATTCAGCCCGGCAGAAGGGCTCCATGCATAGGATGCAGCGCCAGCTACAGTGAGCGTGAGATGCTCGCCCAGGCAAATGGTATCTGCTCTTCCCTTCGTCATTTTGAAAGGATATTTTACAGCAACTTTTACAGAATCAGTTTTCACACAACCCTGCGAAGATGTACCCGTTACGGCATAAGTGGTTTCTATTTTCGGATTAGCCTGCGGCGAGGCACAAGCTGTACAATTTAGTCCTGTAGATGGAGACCATAGGTAAGTGGCCGCACCTGTAGCAGTGAGGCTTTTTGCCGTGCCAAGGCATACGGTAATATCCGCACCCGCTTTTACTTCCGGTATGGCAAATGCTTCGAACAATGCCATTGCCGTGTCTTTACAGCCGCTGCTGTTCGTCGCAATTAATTGTGCCTGAAAGTTGCCCGCCTGTGCAAATAAAACGGCATTCAATGCCGGCGATGTTGCCTCGATTCCGTTGCTCAGTTGCCAGTTCCAATGAATAAAAGAAGTATCTGCATTCAATAAATGAGCGGTAAATGATTTTGTGAGCGGCACACAGCCATTTGCGGTTTGACTGATACTAACTGAAGGTGTACGCACCACTTTTATAGCTGCAGAGATTTGTGTTGAATCAATGCAACCCATAGCTGTAAAGGCTTTTAGCTTTACGGTATAGTTACCTTCAGTAGCATAATAATGCGAAGGCGCAGCTTGTGACGAACTACTACCATCGCCAAAATCCCAGCTATATCCCCTGATCACATCATTGCTCAGGGTTTGATTACTAAACTGCACAATGCCATTGCTACAAAGTAATTTTTTGTCTGCATCAAACGCTGCAGCTACCCCACTCACTACAATCGTATCCTTACCTACAATGGGCACAGCACAGCCAGCCACATCCCGTAAAATCATTTTGGGTACATAAATACCAGGCGTGTAATAGGTATGAGAAACTACCGAATCTTCGGAGAGTATGGTGGTGCCATCATTAAAATCCCACACAAAAGAACTGCGGCTGTGGGTGGTAGCCTTAAACTGTACTGTGAGCGGTTTACAGCCTGTAAAATCAGGATAGGCAAAGCTGCCGGAAGGTCCGTTTACTTGCACCCGCTTTTGCACGAGAGAAGAGCAGCCACCCGCACTTGTTATCATAAGCTTTGGATAGTAAGTGCCGGCAACATTATAAAAATGGGAAGGACTTGCTTCGTCAGAAAAATTACCATCTCCAAAATCCCAATGATAAGTTGAATGGTTTACAGAACTGTTGGTGAACTGCACAATTAGCGGCGGGCATGTGCTGATGGAATCGCTCATTTCAAAACGAGCGATAGGCATAAGAATACGCACATAAGCTGATTTCAGTTTTTCATCTGTACAACCATATTGATCCGTAATGAAAAGGCTAATGTTATAAGAACCTTCTGCATTAAAATGATGAACAGGTGCAGCCTCGGTACTGCTGGTTCCGTCGCCAAAATTCCAGTTGTATCTTAAGCCCGGGCCGGCAGAGGCATTCGTGAAACGGATTGGTGCACCCACACATGAAAGCGTATCTGCTGTGCTAAAAGCTGCAACCGGCCTGGATATGGTAATGATATTGGTTTTGCGCACACTGTCCACACAGCCGAATGCATCCGTTACGGTTAGTGTTACGGCGTAATTCCC
>DGQO01000133.1:9386-11826 GCA_002400445.1 Chitinophagaceae bacterium UBA4412 | reverse complement strand
ATGATTATTCTTCAGTAACGTATCTGTGCATCCGGCAGCATCCCTGATGATGAGCTGCACATTATAATTGCCTGCGAGGCTATAAGTATGGGATACGTTCTTGCCAGCAGCCGTAGCACCATCTCCAAAATTCCAATTGTAAGTGGTAATGCCACCGGGATATTTTTCCAAAGCAGAAAACTGCACTGCGCTGCGCCGGCAAAGTTCTGTACTGCTTGTGGTGAAATCAGCATTTTCATCGGCAATGACTACCCCGCTATTGGTTTGATGACTGCAACCCGTACGGTTATTTTTTACAACTAAAGTTACGTTGTAAGCACCCGTGCTGCTGTAGGTATGCGAAGGATGCTGCACTGCAGAAGTATTGCCATCACCAAAATCCCAGGCCCATTCATCAGCACCAGAAGAACTGTCTATAAAATTTCGAACATAAGGAAGATCACAATCTTTGTTGACGTTGAAACGAGCAATGGGTGGATTTACGTGAACATACCTCGGCCGCACCAGCGTATCCTTACACCCGTAATTACTGGCAATAAGGGTTACATTAAAATGACCAGTATCCTGGTATTGGTGAGAGGGATTTTGCCCGGTGGAAGTACCGCCATCGCCAAAAGACCAGAGCCACTGTGTGATTGTTCCGGTACTTGACTCATTAAATTGCACCGGCGTAAATGCACAAACTTCTGTAGGATTTGCGCTAAAATTTGCTTGCGGTTTTAGAGATGCCCGGATGCCGCCCATAATAGTTACACTATCCCGGCAGCCGCCCGAAGTGGTGATAACGAGTTTAATATTATAAAGACCCTCGTTAAAGGTGTGCGTAGGATTTGGCCCTGAAGAGGTACTTCCATCTCCAAAATCCCAATGATAAGATATCACAGGATCTATGCTGGTAACCGTTGCTGCAAAACGGTGCGTAAAGGGCACACAACCCTGCTGTGGCAATTGATTGATGACCACCTGCGGTGGAATTATCCTGATATAATTGACTTTATTGAGGGTATCACTACAACCGGCAGCGTTGCTGGTAATCAACCGTACACTATAAGTACCGCTGCTGAGGTAAGTATGCGTGGGAGATGCCGCCGTACTGGTACTGCCGTCACCAAAAGTCCAAAAATAATGGACTGCATTTGCTGTGCCTGAAGTAAAGTTCACCTCCATGGGTGCGCCACAGGATGTAAGCGAACTTGCAGAGAAAAGGGTTACCGGCTTTGGCGAAACAACTACTTCCTTACTTACAGAATCTTTGCAAGCGCCAAAAAATGCTATCAATTTTACGGTGTACACACCTGCTGTACTGTAAGCTTTGGCAGCCTGCATTGCTGTGGAATAAGTGTTATCACCAAAGCTCCACTTTACGGAATCTGCAGCAGGCGTATTGTTCGCCGTAAAAAACAACGGTGCTCCATTTGCACAAGCAACTGCAGGAACGGTAAAATCAGTATGCACAGAAGCAATGTTCAAATTTTGCAAGGTAAAGGTATCCCTACAACCAGTTGCACTCGTGCTGATGAGTTGTACAGTATAAATGCCCGCACTGTTGTAAGTATGCACCGGGTTTACCTCTCCGGAACTGCTCCCATCTCCAAAAAGCCAGCCGTAGGATAATACACCGGTACCGGTAGATGTATTGGTAAACCGTATCGTTTCTGGTGCGGTGCAACCTGTGGGAGCACTATGCGTAAATCCTGCGTGCACAAGTGGTGCCACAGTAATGTAATTTGGTTGCGTAAACGTTTTCGTACATCCATAATTGTTTGTTGCTTTAAGCGATACATTATAGTTACCAGGGTTCGAATACACATGCGTCGGATTTTCAGCAGAAGAAAAGTTTCCATCGCCAAAATCCCAGAGCCAGCTTTCTAAATTCCCGCTACCCGGATTGGTTTGATTTTCTAATTGTATGGTAAAGGGGGCACATCCCATGAGAACGGGAGTAGTAAAATTTACCACCGGCGCCGCATGCACGGTAATGTAATGATCGATGCTGATGGAATCCTGCCCGGCAGCATTTTGCACCAGCAGTTTTATGTTATACGTTCCAGGATTAAAGTAAGTGGCTACCGGGTGCTGCAGGTAAGAAATGGTGGCATTGCCAAGGTTCCATTTCCATTGCGTGGGTGTGCCGGTTGATTCATCGTGAAAACTTACGACGAGTGGTGCACAGCCAGATACCGGCGAAGCGCTGAAATGCGCCACGGGTTGTGCTTTTGCAGGCAGGTTAAGCATGAACAGCCATGCCAGCAGGCAAAACGGAGAAGCGAGCTTGTAGCTCATAAGGATAGATTAGACACGGTGTTTGTTAGGAATACCGACTACCCAACGCCAATAAAACTTGTAAAATTGCACAGCCTTCATCTTTCCATATATGGCTCTCCTATAACCGTTTAAACGATTACAACCCAGTCCATAAAATGCTATGAGAATGTAGCTA
>DGQO01000133.1:0-9307 GCA_002400445.1 Chitinophagaceae bacterium UBA4412 | reverse complement strand
CCTTTGTGGTTGTCTACGATTTTTTTCACAATCGCCAGACCTATTCCTGTGCCGGCATATTCTGCCCTGCCGTGCAGGCGCTGAAAAAGTTGAAAGATTTTATCATTGTATTGCGGATCAAAGCCAATACCATTATCCGTTACAACGATATGGCAATAGCTGCTTGCATTGTTCAGAGACAGATCGGGGGGCAAGCCATCTTTTTTCAGTTCGGCAGCAATAATGATTTCGGGAGTTCTTTCTTCATCTGCAAATTTCAGGGCATTGCTCATGAGGTTGTACATCAACTGCCGAAACTGGAACGGAATTACAGTGGCAGAACAAATTTTCTCTGCCAGCACTTTGGCGCCTTTTTGTTGAATATCATCTGCCAGTTCTGTGGCTATTTCCTGCACAATTTGATTCAAATCTGTATGTTCAAATTTNNGAAAAGTTGCTGTCCATTATCGCTTATCCGTTCCCCCTCCTGTCGCAAAATCAAATCGGAAAAAGCCTGTATTTTTCTCAACGGCTCCTGCAAGTCATGGCTGGAAACATAGGCAAAAGATTGTAGTTCCTGGTTCATGTGTAGCAGCTCTTCGTTCTTTTTTTGCAGTTGATTATAGCTCTCGGCTAGCTGTATGGTACGCTGCTCTACCAGGGATTCCAGCGAAGTACTAAATGTTTTTTGCTCGTGAATATCTGTAGCCGTACCATACCAGCAAATGATATTTCCCGCTGTATCCCGCTGTGGAAAAGCCCGGCTGAGAAACCAACGGTAGTCCCCATTCTTAAGTTGTATGCGGTGCTCCACGTTATAAACTTCTCCTGTTTCTCTTGCATGCTTCCAGACCTGGTCCGTAAATTCGATATCCTGCGGATGTACTAAAGTGTCCCATGTCCAGGTACCGTCTGGCAACGCTGTGGCGCCAGCAAATTCAGCTATCCGCTGGTTGTAAAAAGTTATTGTGCCGTCGGGCTTCGAAATCCACACAAGCTGGGGCATGGCACCTGCAAGTTGCCGGAGCTTTGCCTCGCTCTCTTCAATTTTCTGGTGCACAAGCACTTGCTCAGTTACATCCATACCCACTGCCATGATACCATTTACAGCGTCATTGTTGTCATACAATGGTTCGTAACTAAAATTGATATAGGAAGTTTCCAGTTTGCCATTTCTCAAAATTTGTACGGGCATTTCCCTGGCTACATAGGTTTTACCGGAATGGTACACATCTGCCAAAATTTTATCAATTCCCTGCGAGCGCAGTTCTGGCAATGCTTCTAGAATAGAGCGATTGAGAATTTCCTCCTCTGTTCTACCCCAGAGTGACAGCGCTCTTCCATTGGCTATCTCTGTGATCAATTCCTTTCCCCGAAAAATACCGATAGACACCGGAGCCTGTAAAATACTCAGGCGCAATTTGCGCTCACTTTCTGCAAGTTGTTTTTGCATCTGCACCTCGCCTGTAGTTTCCACGCAGGTAACAAACACGCCGTTGATCAACCCGGCTTCGTCAAATACAGCAGTATAGCTAAAGGTCCAATACACATCTTCGAGCCGCCCGTTTCGGTAAATGGGTAGTAATTCGTTGGCATTAAAATTAGATTCTCCCCGCAGCAAAACCTGGTCGATAATCGGTTTAATAAACGTCCATATCTCTTTCCAGACATCTTCTGCTTTTGCACCAAGGGCCGAAGGGTGTTTGCCATCATTGCCCATGCTGGGCCTGTATGCATCATTATAAAAACACAGGAGTTCCGGCCCCCAAAAAAGGAACATCGGAAATTTTGAATTGAGCATAACACCCAGCATTAATCGCAAACTTTGCGGCCAGGTTTCTATAGGACCAAGCGATGTTTGAGACCAATCCTTCTCCCTCGTAAGTCGCTTCATTTCTCCATCGCCAGCCAGGAAGGCAGTATATCTTTGCGGCATTCTTTTTATTTTAAAGGTCGTTGTGATTGCGCATAAATCTATCCGTTCTTCCGAACATATTTTGTAAGAATAACGATAGTTTGTCCGTTGATCTTCCCCTCAATTTGTTCTGCATTATCAGCCACAAGTTTTATCTTTCTCACAATCGTTCCTTTTGGTGCCATGAAGTTGGCGCCTTTTACATTCAATACCTGCGTAAGCACTACCGTATCGCCATACAGGAGTTCAACACCATTCGCATCAAGATGCAGCGCTTTTTTATCATAAGCACTCATTGCCCATTCTACAACATCCTCAGGTAATTCCACTGCACTTAAAATATCTGCAGCCCAATCCTGCGCTGCGTATTGCTGCAGCAGCCGGTAACTAAGCGCCTGCACGGAGGGTTCGGCATTCCAGATACTGCCGGCAAGGCACTGCCAATACTCAGCGTGATCTGTGCTCTCCATGGCAGCCGCACAGGTTGTGCAAATGGCTACTTCATTTTCTATGGCATCATTTGTTTTTGGGCTTACTGCAAAAGCTATGGCTGCAGGCGCTGCTGTGCACAATTCACAATTGCCTTCGCTGCGAAGTAGTAAAGGCTGGGTAATTCGGGTGCTCATGATCAAGAATTTTTCAATGAGCTTGCAAGATACCAAGCATTTTTGGGAGCTTTAAAATTAGTGGTGACTGAGGTGATATTGTTGATAAATTTCTCTTTTTTAAAAAGACCGGCTATCAGGATGAGTGAAGTTCTATTTGTGCTTCAGTTAAGGATACAATAAATAATGTAAGCGCATTTTTTTATAGGCCTGCAAGCCAGGCTCCCAGCCCGCCCTGATGGTTGCTTCCGGCACATCATCAATAATTTGTTGCCTGAAATCACCCCTGCCAATCTGGATTTCAATATTATTCATTTGGTTGCTTAACCTGGAATCGAAAAACTTTTCCTTATACGGATGGGCTTTATACAATTCTCTAATCCAGGAAAAATTGATCTGCTTACGCTTGCGTAATATTTCTGTATCATAATGCCTCAAGTCAATACCATAGCATATTTCATTCATAAATATTGGGGTTTCTGCCATGCCTTTGATACTTGTGGGTGTAAAATTAAAATCGTAAATACCTTTATATTCCGGACTACCTAAAACGGTAAACGGCTCATACGTTCCCCGACCATGATTGATATAAACGCCTTCGAACATACATAAGCTTGGATATAATAAAATGGCTTGTTCTGTATTTAAATTCGGAGAAGGATTAACGGGCAATACATAGCGCATGTCATGTGTATAGTTGGCAACAGGAATTATGGTGATGTCGGCTTTTACCTTGTTATGAAGCCAGCCTTCGCCATTAACCATTAATGCAAACTCTGCAACGGTTAAACCATGAGACATAGGAATCGGAAACATCCCGATACCTGATCGATATTTCATATCCAATACGGGTCCATCAATTAAATAACCATTAGGATTTGGCCTGTCTAGAATTAATAATGGCTTTTTACTTTCTTCGCAGGCTTCCATTAACCGAGCAAGGGCATTAATGTTGGTGTAAAAGCGAACGCCCACATCCTGCAAATCATACATTACTATATCAACATCCTGCAAATCTTCTTTACTGGGCTTATTCTTACTGCCATACAAAGAAATAATCGGAATACCTGTGCGTTCGTCAATAGCATCATCCAGGTGCACGCCAGCACTCGCATTTCCTCTAAAGCCATGTTCGGGGCCAAAAACCTTTACAATATTAATTCCCCGTTTCTGCAAACTATCCACCAGGTGAACCTTACCAATGATGGATGTCTGATTGGCCAGTACTGCTACCCTTTTGTCTTTAAGCAAAGGCAGGTATACATCGGTTTGTTCTGCACCCGTCTTTATTTTTTCAACCCTGGCAACACTTTTACCATGCTGAAATGCTGGAGAACAAAAACAAAAACAGGTACATAACGAAAGCATCAAANNATCGATCATCATGCTTTTCTGGGTGCCACTTCCAGATGCATTTATTCTTCTCCCAAGCTTTGGAAAAAGCAATTTGCTCCCATCATAAAAATGGGAGCCGGGCAGTAATTTTCCCGGATGCTATATTGTGCGAACTGCATTTCAAAAAAGCATGAGCGAACAATCACATGAAAAGAAATGACTCTACCAATAGTTGCTACACATTATATTTTGGAAGAAGCAGGCGTAGTGCTGCTATACAACAAGCAACAACAATGGTGGCCACCTGCAGCCAGGAAACATATCCTATTACGCTAAGCTGCACAAATATCCAAACCAGGGTAACCATCACACTGAGCAGCACCATTTCCCTGGCCCAAAGGCTTTTCCTAATTACTGTGATGGCAGCCGCAAGTCCGATACCGCCCACAACAACAAAAAGAATGGCAAAGGGTACTTCGTAATTTGGAAATTCCTGGTCATTAAAAGTTTGTACAGGCAATTTATGATAGCCCGCAAGGCCATACATGGCGCCCAAAAATGCGCTTAACGCCAGTAGAAATAGCATTAGCGGTAATACTCGCCGGGTAAGAAATGGCTTCCAGTTCATGAGCTGAAGATTTAAACAAATTACCTGCAACTTATGCATCTTGCTGCCCTATTCCGATGACCGGCATCAGTTCTTAAAAAACATTCATCAGTATCTCATCTGACGCATAACCGCAAAATCAGCAGCAGAAATTTCCGGTTAAAAAATGTCCGCCAAAAACTCAAAATGAAAAAGAATTTTGAAGCTTAACGCTTTTTTCTTTCCATTACAATTGCCACTTCTTTCTTCATCTCCTTATCATCGATTTGATCGCCATAAAAATTATCATAAAATGATTTTACGAAAGCCATTGCCGGCGTGGCTACCAGGGCACCAAAAAAGCCAAAGGCGGCCACCATGGTCATTAAAGCAAATAAAGTGGCTACGGCATGCAGGTTCATAGCCTTTGCCCGGATGCGGGGTATTACGAAATCGCCCATTATTTCGCTGAGCAGTAAGTAAAAAACCAATACCCATAATGCAGTTGTGGGACTGATGGAAAAAGCAATGAGCGTAGGTGGTACAGCCATGATGTACCAGCCAATCCTTGGAATCATTTCTCCAAAAAGCGCCAGCCCCGCCCAAATCCAGACCCCTGGCACATTCATATAACTCAGAAATAAAAACACAATAATGGCGTCCATAAGACCCACCACAAAGTTTGACCATATCCATCCCACCATCATTGTAGATGCCTGTGATAAAGAATGGGCAACTTTGATTCGTTTAGCCGGGGAAAAAAATCCCAACAAGGTGCGAATAAGCGGTTCCGGATTGAGCAGGATATAAGCCACTATACTCAGGAAAATAACAAGGAGGAAAAGACCTTGCAGTAAGCTCAGAGATAATTGTCCCACGCCAAGAAACACCTTGCGTAATGAAGGCAGGTTATCAGTTATAAATGCCTCTTTCATTACGTCTTGCTGCAAAGTGGGATAGTCTTTCAGCAGGTTTGCAACCTGGTGTTGAAGGCTCCCGAGGTATGAGGGGAGGTTGTATACCAGGCTGCTGCCTTGCTCCAGTATGCGGGGAATAACTAACCAAAAAAGCCCCACAATAAAAACGACTAATGCAAAGAAAACGAGCAGGCCCGCTGCCGTGCGGGACCAACCTTTGCGCAGCAGCCACATGACCGGTGCATTGAGCACCATGGCAATAACGAGTGCAAAGAAAAACAGGAAAAGAATGCTGATGGTTTCATACATAAACCAAAGCCCGGCTATGAGCCCCGCACCCACTATCAGCAATTTCAGGGCATTTTTATAAGTTATAGAAGTTTGCGACATACCTACACTATGCAATTTTAAAGCCATCGCAACTTTTTGAAATGAATGGCTTTTAAGGCGGTTGCAAAGGGGAATTTTTTCCCAATAAGGACAATCCTGGCAGCCCCCGGGAAGAAGTTTTATGCCTGCATGATATTGATCATTTTTAGCGGATACCGTGATAGATAATTTTGCCGAATGAACAATGAGGATCTGGCGCAGAGAGCACTAGCCGAAATTCAAATGAAGTTGAAATCTGAGGGATTTGCAACTGGCAGCAGCCAGGACCTGCTTTTTTACGTGGGCATCAGGGAGGCAAGCCTGCCTCCACAGAAATTATATTCCGATGTGGAGAAACAGAAAATTATAGAGATGGCCACTTATACCATCCTTTGCCCGGCTCGTTACTATGAATTAATTTGGGTGGATGACCAGGGATGGCCCCATTATAGGCCAAAAACCGGATTACCCAAAATGACCAAAGCGGAATTTGAAGTATTCATCACGCCATTTCTCTTAAATTATTTCTTGCAAAAAAAGCGGTAAGGAATATCCCGTTTTTCTAACCACGGTTAAAAAGACACTGCTTTAAGGAACAGATGGCTCAAGCTTGCCCGCTTTGTAGCATGAACTGGCCCAAACATTTATTAAGGAATCATTCCCGCCCTTTAAACCCCCTGCCTTCAAACCTGTCATAAAGAACAAAATCCCCATTATGATTTACAAAAAAATATTTCCGTTCCTTTTTGCAGGTGCACTATTTTCATTTTTTCCAGGCAAGGCACAGCAGGCAACAGCCACTGGCCTTCCCGGCGACAACTTCAGCCTTGAAGGCGCCCTGGCTTTATTTGAGCAATCTGCAAATCCGCAGCAATTTGAAGCGGCACTTAACACTGAAAATAATAAGGTAAATAACCTGGACCTGGATGGCGATGGCAAGGTGGACTACATTAGTGTGATGGATAAATCTGATGGCGACGTGCATGCCCTGGTGCTTCAAGTATCGGTTTCTGCCACGGAGCAACAGGATATTGCAGTAATTGAAATTGAAAAAACAGGTTTTGAAAATGCAATGCTGCAAATTGTAGGTGATGCGGATATTTTTGGAGAAGAACTGATTGTGGAGCCTGATTCCGGCAATGGCAATGATGCTGCATTCCTGCAAAACAACTTCAATAATTATATGGCCAGCGGCCCCAATGCTGAATTATTTTTTAAGGAGCAGGGGATTATCGTAAATGTATGGATGTGGCCTTCTGTGAGATTTATGTTCGCCCCCATTTACCGTCCCTGGATTTCTCCCTGGCGCTGGCAACGTTACCCTCCCCGGTGGCATGCATGGAGGCCGTACACCTGGGATAACTGGTATATTCGCAGGAGCTATTACAAAAGCAGGCCATTTATCGTGGTGCACACGCATCGGGCAGTTAGAGCAAGACAATTCTATGCACCGTACCGTGTTACTTCTGTAACAGTTACAAGGCGAAACGCCACCGCTATGCAGAACTATAGGGTGAGTCGTACTACTACAGTAACCCGCCCGGCAGGCAGAAATATATCACCCAGGAAACCTTATCAAATGAGAAGCCCAAATCATGAAAATGGTAGAACCAGGAAAGTAACAGTACACCGCAGACGAGGATAATTATTTAAAATGAGCAGGCCGGGTTGAGTTCATATTCAACCCGGCTTTTTTTATACAGGATTTGGAATTTCCACCACTACTTCGCAGCCTTTGCCGGGGGCGGTAACCAGGTTAAAGTTTCCAGCAAAAATCTGCGTACGCCGCCGAATATTTTCCAAACCTATTCCTTTAGATGATTGCCGTGGATCAAAGCCACGGCCATTATCCCGGATGCTAAACCGAAGCATACCATCTTCTTTCTGCAAGCACATGCGTACTTCCGTTGCATGGGCATGTTTGATGATATTATTCAATTGCTCCTGGGCAATGCGATATAAATTCATTTTAACATCCACCGGCAGTGTGCCGGAAATATGCGCATCCACACTTAGGGTTACATTAAAAAGTTTTTCTGCATTCATTGTTTCCAAAAGATTGTTGAACACACTTTGAATGGTAAGATCTTTAAAAGAAACCGGTGCCAGTCTGTGGGAAAGCTGGCGCACTTCATCAATGGCTTCCCGGATATATTTTTCGATGGAAATAAACAATGCTGTAGGATCATTATTTTTTTTCAGTCCATCCTTTACCAGACCAATAAACAAAAGGGATGCTGCCAGCAACTGGTTCACATTGTCATGCAGTTCCATACCTATCTGTTGTCGCTCCTGCTCCTGCACGCCAATGACTGCTTTTTGAATACGCATTTCCAATTCGCTTTCTTTGGTAATATCCTGCATGGTACCGATCACCCTCAAAGGTTTACCGCTGTTGTCGTATTGTATAAAGGCTTTATCAGAAACGTTTTTATACTGCCCGTTGGCACATAAAAAGCGATACTGCACCTGTAGGCTTTTTGCGCCCGCAGTAAATGCATCTTCAAAAGCCCGTTGCACAGAAGCCGCACTGCTCCTATGCACCTTTACTTTTTTCCAGCTAAATGCAGGGTCCAATGCGGAACGCACATATCCAAAAACGTTTTCTATTCCCTGGTTGTAAGTAATCGTGTCCTCGGCAATGTTCCAGTCCCAAATGGTATCCTTTGTAGCACGGGTTACAATATCATAGCGCTCAAGTGCGTTTTTCATTGCGTCTTCAGCTTTCTTGCGACTCGTTACATCAGTAATCATTGCCAGTGCACCGTTGTACTGACCGTTCTTTTTGAGCGCTGTCACAGAAATCTGTGCCCAGAGATGGCCGCCGTTTTCCGTACTGAAATAATAATCTGCGCCCATATTCTCTCCATCAGCAGAAGTGAGCAATTGCTGGTGAAAGCGCTCTACATCCTCCTGCTTCAGCAAATCTGTGATACACAATCCAACTAAATTTTGCTCGTTTAAACCCAGCATTTTGCTAAAGTTGCTGTTTGCAAAACGCACACAAAATTTTTCATCGAGCAGTATCATCCCTTCGCTGGCGGTCTGTACAATCAAGCGGTATCTCTCTTCGCTCTCTTCGAGTTTTTGCTGGGTGGCCAACTGCTGTTGTTCATGTTCAAAACTTTCTAAAGCGTTTGTAATATCCGCAGCAGCATCCTGTAATAATTCCAGTTCAGCAGCATCAAAAAAATCAGGTATAGGTGAATAAAGCAATAATGCTCCATACATTTCTTCGAAGATGAAAAGCGGCAGCACAATGAAAGATTTGAACCCCATTTTCAATAAGCGTTCCCGGTCATGCACATCTGCACTCTCGCTGTTTACGTTGTTAATCACCACTGCTTCCCGTTGATTTGCCTGCCTGATTTGTTGCAGCATTTTTATTTCCATTGCACCAGGCTCAAAGCCATCATGGCCTGGCTTAGGAAACCCATCGGGAACTGCTGTATGAACTGTTTGTGGTTGTCCTACCTCAGCATTACACTTCCCTACCCAGGCCATCTTAAATTGCCCACGTTCTACTGCGGCTTCACATACTTGCTCCAGTAAACTTTCTTTCACGTGAGTACGTACTATCGCTTTATTTACACTTGTTATA